>CAZDKB010000012.1:1716-37935 GCA_964505885.1 uncultured Flavobacterium sp. | reverse complement strand
GGGTAAATCGGGCCCTCACCGAGATCCATGGCACTGTCAATGACTTTTACGTCATCAACACTTGCTTCTATAGCTGTACCTGCTTCATAACTCTTCTGCTTTAAATAAGTATAAATGAATTCAGAAAATGTGTAATTCCGTTGAAGTTGAATCAGCTTCTGTTCTTGCTCTGGAAGTAATTTCAATTCAGAATCATATTGATTGAGTTCTTGTCTTAAAACATCACTCTCTCTTTTAAGTACCACCTTATTGTTTGAAATACTTTCGTAGAGGTTTTGTTTTACCTGATTTATTTCATTCACCAACTTAATAAATGCTGGATGAACAGGCCTAACAGAGGGTCTTATCAATTCTAATTCTGTTGATTTTATTATCAATTCTTGCACCAAAGAATTGATTTTAGCATCCGGTACGTCGATAAAGGCAGGTACGGGCACATTTGAATCATAAACGTCATTAGACTTCACATAGAGTTCCAAAGCAGAAAGATCATCTATGGTTCTTTCTATTTTTCCTAACTCTTTGGTAATACCTCTTGTTTTGTTGAAAATATCCGTCCCTTGAACTGATAAATCAGCATAGATTTTATTTTTCTTTTTGTAAGATCCAATTGTTGATTCGATTCTATTTAAACTATCAGATTCTTTATTAAATAAGTCGTCAATATATTCCTTCGTTTTTTTCGCATAAAGAACCTTCTGAGCTTTTTTATCTTCTTTTAATACTTGAACTGAGGCATTTAAATAATCTACTATTCTGTTTTTATTTACTCCTTCCTTTTGAAGCTGTATCAAGGAAGCTCCCTTGGTTACATTGGTAACACGAATTCCTCTATTTCCACCTACAGTTCCATCAAAACTATTAAACCTCACATAATAAGTTTGTCCGACAGGTAATTGAGCGGGTGCTGTTACCACGAAACTACAGAACGGTTCTATGATATTAGTCTCATATTGGGTACCGTCAGCATTCATTTTTAATGAAAACACCTTGGAATATTTTAACTCAGAGGTTTTATAAAAACGTTTCTTGTGATCACTATACCTTACCGACATATGACTCCCCTCTGGATTAAAATCCACAGACAATTTAAACTGATTATTCTCTAAGGTCTCCAATTTAAAAATGGTTCCTCGAAGTTGATAGCTACTCGTATCTATAGTGACCTTAAAAGGAGTTTTACCATAAACATCTTCTAGTCTATACCTTCCATCCTGCATATATTCTACGTAGAACTGAAGTCTTTCGACTACCTTTTCGTTATGACTTCTGGAGGTAAGTATGAAACGAACAGTTTCAATCAGATCACTCGCTCCTCCCCAATTAAAGGTTAAATTTGTTCCAGTTGAAAAGAGTGGATTCGATTCTTCTTTAACAGATATTATGGTACTTAAGCTATATCTTTTTTGCTTATAACCATTCATGAATCTGGCTACAATAAGAGCAATGATGATTGTAACCACAAATAATTGCCAATAACTTAGAACTTTGAATAGGTATATCTTTATATCAAAATTGCTAACAGGGTCATTCGTATTATTTTGATTTTTTGGAGTTCTCATAGACTACAGACCTCTTACAATTAAAATAGTAGACGTAATTAAAGTAAATACCGAAACTATTGTGGTCAAACTCTGTAAACCTGTTGTTCCTGTTCCCCAAGACTTTTGACTTAGCGGTTTAACATTGATGTAATCGTTTGGCTTAATAAAAAACACTTCAGAATTCAATGAGCCTATCTGAGTCAAATCAATTTCAAACTTTTGCACGCCACTAGGAGTCAACCTAATTACTTCAACATTTTTTCTATTTCCTACCAATCCTATGTCTCCTGCATTTGTAATGGCATCAATTATACTTAACTGATTCTGAAAAACAATCTTAGGTCCAGGGTTCGCAACTTCACCCATAACAGTGTATTTTATACCGTCTAACCTAACTGTGACAAAAGTTTCTGTATCATCATCTAAATAATTCTTCAATTTTTCTTCAATCTTCTCTCTAATCTCAACAGTTGTATAACCAAGTACATTTATCTCACCTAGATAAGGTAATCTTATGTTTCCATGTCGGTCAATTGAATATCCTGTAAAATATCCTGCTCCTGGATTATTGGCTTGGAGATTAGTTCCTTGACCACCTTCCTTTTTGAACATCTGAACCAAAGCGTCATTTTCCGATCTAATATTTATTGAAATAATATCATGCACTTGTAATTTGTATGGTGCGTCATTGATCTCTCTTATCTTGTTTAGTGAGACAGGCTCACCTTGTAAATAAATCAAGTTCTTTCTAGGGACACAAGAAGACATAAAGACGACACACAACAAAAACAGGAGCGTTTTTTTCATACAATAAATATAGTTATAAAGACAAATATAATTTTTAAAAGCGTAAACGAGTAATTTTTCAATTAATTTTGAATCCAAACAAAAAAGACCTTGTTCCAACAGATTATCAATTACCTTAAGTTTTTATCAAAATCAAAAAATCAGCATGGTGTTCATTCGCCTTTTGTCTATGATTTATTGACCAAATGCCTATACAAGAAACCTTCACCTTCAATTAGATTTGAACTCTCAAGATTCAGAAGAGAATTGTTGTCAGATCATCGCGTTATTGAAGTTAAAGATTATGGCGCAGGTTCCAAAATATTCAATTCGAACAAGAGAAAAATATCTGAGCTCGCAAAGCATGTTGGGATTTCAAAAAAGAGAGCAATGCTCCTCTACCAACTTGTCAACTACTTTAAGCCCTCAAGGATCCTAGAAGTAGGAACTTCTTTAGGGATATCAACAAATGCTTTGTCCTTGGGTAACCCTAGGGCAAAAATCACAACCTTAGAAGGATGTGATAAAACTGCAAAGGTGGCTGAATCAATGTTTAGAAAATATAAATTAACAAATATCGAAGTTGTCAAAGGGGATTTTAAAAACACCTATTTTGATGTTCTACGTGATACAATTTTCGATCTTATCTATTTTGATGGCAACCACAGCAAAGTGGCAACCTTAGAATACTTTGAGTCCTGTTTAGACCATGTTCATAATAATTCTGTTTTATTATTCGATGATATTTACTGGAGCAACGAAATGCGAGAAGCATGGCAAGAGATCAAAAAGCATCCAAGAACTAGAGTGACTATCGATAGCTATCAATGGGGATTTGTTTTTTTAAGAAAAGAACAACAAAAAGAACATTTCACTATCAGAGTTTAGCCTTATTTTTGTAGCATGAAGATTTACACGAAAACAGGAGACGAAGGAAAGACTTCTCTATTTGGAGGAACTCGAGTTCCTAAGCATCATATGAGAATTGAAGCTTATGGTACCGTAGATGAATTGAACTCTCACATAGGTCTCGTAAGAGATCAAAAGATCGATCAAGATTCAAAAAACAGTTTATCTAGAATTCAACACGACCTTTTTACCCTAGGTTCAATGTTAGCTACACCTCCTGAAAAAGAAACTCTAAAAAGTGGAAAAGAGAGGTTAAACATACCAAAAATCAACGAGGAATCTATCCAATTTTTAGAAGATCAAATTGATGTAATGAATGCAGAATTACCTCCAATGACACATTTTATATTACCTGGAGGGCATCAAACGGTGTCATTCTGTCATATCGCACGCTGTGTATGCAGAAGAGCAGAGCGTTTATCCGTTCTTTTAAATGAAGAAACAACGGTTAATCCAAGTGTACTTAAGTATCTAAACAGACTATCTGACTTTCTTTTTGTATTGGCACGGAAGTTGTCGAAAGACTTGTCAGCAGAGGAAATCAAATGGATTCCTGAGAAATTATAACAAGTTCTTTTTTTATTGACTTATATTTCTAAGAAACACTTGACTTTTTGAGTAAAAAATTTATTTTTGCAGGAAAAAGGAACAGAAATGTATTGGACTCTAGAATTAGCATCTTATTTAGCAGATGCGCCTTGGCCAGCCACAAAAGATGAATTGATAGATTACGCTATCAGAACTGGAGCACCTTTAGAAGTTGCAGAAAACTTGCAGGAGATAGAGGACGAAGGAGATGCTTATGATTCAATCATTGAAATTTGGCCAGATTATCCTACCGAAGAAGATTATCTTTGGAACGAAGACGAATACTAACAAAACATATCTAAACATATCAAAAAAGTCTCTTAAGAGGCTTTTTTTTTGTTTACTTTTAAACCCCAATTTCCGGGGGAAATAGGAAAAAACATACGATAATGAGTATCTTAAATTCAGTAATCAAAATATTTGTTGGAGACAAACAACAAAAAGACCTTAAAACTTTACAGCCGGTTGTGAATGATGTAAGAGCTTTCGACAGCTCTTTGGCTAGTTTATCTCATGATGAACTTAGAAACAAAACGGTTGAATTCAAAAATAAGATCAAAGAAGCTACAAAAACTTTTCAGGATCAAATTGATTCTTTGGAGCAAGAGGCCGTAGAAGCTGATATCGATAGACAAGAACAAATCTACACTGAAATAGACGGTTTACGCGATCAAGCATATCAAGCATCTGAAGCTGTTCTTCAAGAAATTATGCCTGAAGCTTTTGCAGTAATCAAAGAAACAGCAAAACGATTTGTAGAAAATGAAGAAGTGGAAGTAACTGCAACTCCTTTTGACAGAGAACTTTCGGGTGTTCATGAGCATGTATCTCTTGAAGGAGATAAAGCTTTTTGGGCAAACTCATGGGATGCAGCGGGTAAACCGGTTACCTGGGATATGATCCACTATGATGTTCAGCTAATTGGTGGTTCAGTTCTTCATCAAGGAAAGATTGCCGAGATGATGACGGGTGAAGGAAAAACTTTGGTTTCTACCCTTCCTGTTTATCTGAATGCCTTAACTGGAAATGGAGTTCACGTGGTAACCGTAAACGATTACCTTGCAAAACGTGACCGCGCATGGATGGCTCCAATCTTCGAATTTCATGGATTAAGCACAGATTGTATCGATTACCATCAGCCTAATTCTGAAGCAAGAAGAAAGGCTTATAATGCAGATATTACTTATGGTACCAATAACGAATTTGGTTTCGATTATTTGCGTGATAATATGGCAAGCTCAAAAGAAGATCTAGTTCAAAGAGCACCTAATTATGCTATTATTGATGAAGTGGACTCTGTATTGATTGATGATGCAAGAACTCCATTGATCATTTCTGGACCAGTACCTCAAGGAGATAGACATGAATTTAACGAATTAAAACCACTGGTAAGTGATATTGTATCACTTCAAAATAAATACCTAGTTGGAGTTTTAGCAGAAGCGAAAAAATTGATCGCAGAAGGTAATGCTAAAGATGGTGGTTTCTTATTATTGAGAGTTTATCGAGGTATTCCTAAGAACAAAGCCTTAATCAAGTTCTTATCTCAAGAAGGAGTAAAACAAATCCTTCAAAAAACGGAGAACACCTACATGGCTGATAACAATAAGTTAATGCCTGAAATTGATGAAGAACTTTGGTATGTGATCGAAGAAAAGAACAATGCTATTGATCTTACGGATAAAGGAATTGCGCACTTATCACAAAAAACCAATGATGATAATTTCTTTGTACTTCCAGACATGGGAGTTGAGATTGGGTCCATTGATGAAAGTGAGGAAACTACCGAAAAGAAAGCCTCTTTAAAAGAGAGCTTATACAAAGAATTCAACGTAAAAAGCGAGCGAATTCATACAATGAATCAACTGTTGAAAGCCTATAGCTTGTTTGAAAAAGATGTTGAATATGTTGTCATGGACAACAAAGTGATGATCGTTGATGAGCAAACAGGTCGTATTATGGACGGTCGCCGTTATTCAGACGGACTTCACCAAGCAATCGAAGCAAAAGAGAATGTGAAGATTGAGGATGCAACACAGACTTTCGCAACGGTAACTTTACAAAATTACTTCAGAATGTATCGTAAGTTATCTGGAATGACAGGTACCGCGATCACAGAAGCTGGAGAATTCTGGGAGATCTATAAATTAGACGTTGTTGAGATTCCAACTAATAAACCTATCGCGAGAGATGATAAACAAGATTTAGTTTATAAAACAACACGCGAAAAGTACAATGCGGTCATCGACGACATTGTAAAACTGGTAGAACAAAAACGTCCGGTTCTTGTAGGTACTACCTCTGTAGAGATCTCTGAATTATTAGGTCGAATGCTGAAGATGCGTAAGATCGATCACAATATCTTAAATGCAAAATTACACAAGCGTGAAGCCGATGTAGTAGCAGAAGCGGGAAAACCAGGTCAGGTGACAATTGCAACAAACATGGCAGGTCGTGGAACCGATATGAATTTATCTGATGAAGTGCTAGATGCGGGTGGTTTAGCGATTTTTGGTTCAGATAGACATGATTCTAGACGTGTAGACCGTCAGTTAAGAGGTCGTGCGGGTCGTCAAGGAGATGTTGGTTCTTCTCAGTTCTACGTTGCGTTAGACGATAATTTGATGCGTTTATTCGGTTCAGAGAGAATTGCGAAAATGATGGATAGAATGGGATTAAAGGAAGGCGAAGTAATTCAGCATTCCATGATCACTAAATCGATAGAAAGAGCTCAAAAGAAAGTTGAAGAAAACAACTTCGGTATCCGTAAACGTCTTTTGGAGTATGATGATATAATGAATGCTCAGCGTGAGTTCGTGTATAAACGAAGACGTCATGCTTTAGACGGGAAGCGTTTGCAGATTGATATTGCTAATATGATTTATGACACATGTGAATCTATCATCAATGCGAATAAAGCAGCTAAAGATTTTCAAAACTTCGAATTTGAGTTGATACGATTTACTTCAATGACCTCACCGTTTAGTGAAGAAGAATTTGAGTCATTGACAGAACAAGAACTTACAGACAAGTTATATACACTAATCACTGATCATTATAAAGGAAAGGCTGAAAGAAATGCGGCTCTCACCTATCCTGTGATCAAAAATGTATATGAGAATGAAGGAGATCGATATGAAAGAATTGTGGTTCCATTTACAGACGGAGTAAAAAGTCTGCAAGTGGTTACTAACTTGAAAGAAGCTTATGAGACTCAAGGTAAATCATTGGCAAGAGATTTTGAAAAGAACATCACCTTAGCCATTATTGATGAAAACTGGAAAGATCATTTAAGAAAGATGGACGATTTGAAACATTCTGTTCAGAATGCTTCTTATGAGCAAAAAGACCCTTTATTGATCTATAAGTTTGAAGCTTTTGAACTATTCAAAGTAACCATCGATAAGATCAACCGTGAAGTGCTATCTTTCTTATTTAAAGGAGAATTACCACAGAGAGAAGAGACACAAGTGTCGGAAGCAAGACAGCAAAAAAGAGAGAAACTGAACTTGCAAAAAGATGAAGTTCAAAATTCTACCGAACAAGCCATTTCTAACTCTCGTCAACAGCAACAAGCACCAGTAGAAACCATCGTAAGGGAACAACCTAAGATAGGAAGAAACGAGCGTGTTACTATTAAGAATGTAATGAGCGGTGAGGAAAAAGTAGTGAAATACAAACAAGCCATTCCTCTCATAGATAAAGGAGAATGGGTATTGAAATAAAAAAAAGCCGCTTAAAGCGGCTTTTTTTAGTTATATAAATATATTATTTCTTTCTCAAATAAACATTCCCATACCCGGCATCTAATTTCATTTTTACTTTACCAGATCCAAGCTTTAATTTCATCTTGGTTTTAATGTGACCAAAATAGTTATCCTCTTTTTCTTCTAGTACTTTAAAATTTACATCACTGTAAACTGATTTCCCAGTCACATCTGCAGAGATATTAGAACCTGATGGAATCTGAACATCTATAAATCCGTTATTACTATAGATCGAATACAGTTTTTTAGGGCTTTTCTTGTCGAACTCCACAGTGACATTCCCGCCGATGGTATTAATCGTTACAGGACCTGTAACATCGGTTAATTTGATATTGCTCAAGGTAGAAGAGATCTCTACCTCACCACTAAAATCTGTGATCGATGATGGATTTGAATCATAGAATAACACGGTTTTCCCAGTATTTGTGACCATATTATTATTGTTCTTTTTGATCTGACTACAATTACCAGTTGTCCAGTTGATCATTACAGAATTTGGCACTTTTACTTCATAAGTCTCCCCACTGTACATTACGAAAGAACCTCTTTTGATTTCCTTGTCCTTAAAGATCAATTCTCCATTCTTTTCCTCAATAGTAAAGTAGATCCCTAATTCTTCATTTTCATATTTCTTTCCTAATTTCTTCAAACCATCCTTTCTTCCCTGGTCAGAAAAATAATAGAAAACTTTACCTGGTTTGGTTGCGCTATCCTTGCTTAATTTAGCTAGACCACCCTTTTCAGTTCTATAACTATAGCCTCTTGCATTTTTGATGGTTGTTGCAAAGGCAGTATTACCTCTACTCTCGTGAAGACTTTTAATGATTACTTCGTTTCCGTCATATCCAGAGATCTTGAAGTTCTTAGAAGAACATATCTTTAAAACTCCTTTACTAAATTTGATTTTCTTCTCTTGCGCATTCAAGGTCATTTGAAACAATGCCAACGCACATACTAATATTCCAATTTTATTTAATTTCATGTTTTTACTGTTTTAAGTTTGCCATAGCAAGTGTCGCATTGTTCTTTACTATGTCAAAGGTTTTCTCATCGTTTATAATTTCTTCAAGAGGTTTTTGCGCGCGTTGTTCTCTTAAAGTTGTTATTGCTTTTATCAATCTAATTTGTACTGCTGGTTTCGTCTCTTGACTCAGAGCATGTATTAATGATTGTCGTATTTCTTCATTTTGCGGAAACTGAACTAGAGCATCAATTGTAGCGATCTTCACATTGGCATTGGCATCATTTAAAAGTGTTTTGGTCAAAACACCTATAATTTGCTCATCTTCTTTTCTAAATTCATCACTGAATTGATATACTGCTTCTAATCTCTTTCCTGTTGAGGAGTCTTCCAAACTTGCAATGATCTCTGTTTTTTGCTCTTGTTCTTTCTGATAGGAATTAAACCAAACACCTGTTGAAACCAATAAAGCGATCGCAGCTGCCACAGATAGATATCTTAAATAGATCATTTTTCCTTTTTTGGGTTGATGCATTTCTTTCTTCAACAATGCTTCAAAGGATCTATCCACTTTTGTAGATACTTTTTGATCGTCAAATTCCGATCTATGTTCCTGTATGTACTTTTTTAATTCCATTTCCTTTTGGTTTTTTTAGGAGTTCGATCAATTGATTCTTACCTCGTCTGTACTGATTTCTCACCGTACTTTCCTTGATGTTCAATATCTCACTGATCTCTCTATGATTATAATCTTCAATCATATATAAGATCAAGATCACTCTGTATTTTTCCTTTAAAGAGTTTATGCACTCTTTTATTAATTCTATAGAAAGATTCCCTTCATCTTCAAATTCTAACTCCTCAGATTCTGTTTCAAGAATATGTGTTTCCTCGATCCAAGATTCTTGTTTCCTCTTTCTTACATGGTCTAAAGAGCGATTTACCACAATTCTTTTTAACCATGACCCCAAGCTTACCTCCTCTTTGATTTGATGCATTTTTTGAAATGACTTAATAAAGCATTCCTGAATTATATCTTCTGCATCCTCTCTACTTCGAACGATCCTGTAGCTAGAGTTGTACATCATATCCTTGTAAGAATTGTATACGATCAGCTGAGCCGAATAATCATTGGATATACATTTTTCTATGAGTACTTTTTCGTTCAAAAAGGGTTTCTTTGGTTGGTCTTTACACTATTATAACGTAAGGTATCAAAAAGTGTCGCAAAAAAAATTTAAAATTTGTATTTTAGTAACTCACTAAGAATGAAAAGAATGAAAAGAGTATTCAGTATTGTATTACTAGGTTTTCTATGTTTTGGTGGTTTTTCTCAAAGCCTAGACAAGAACACGACGAAGTTTCAGGAAGAGCACCAACTATTGATGAATGAGGTTCAACAGAAGTTAGGCCAGTTAGAATCTGATTATGAAAAGGAAGTCGCCAATATTGCTCAAAATTTCAAAATGGAAATGGCGAAGCTTCAAATGCAATATGAAGCAACTCATATCCAAGCAACAATGCAGCAACAAAAATATCAGAAAGAGGCTGGTAGAATTACTAATAAATACGATCTACAAACCAAGGATGCTATTTTTAAGTTTACGATCGAAAAAGCAAAGATCGAAAACAATTATTATCACCAGAGAAAAAAACTCATGGATAAATACGACATCTATATTAAAGAATAAAAAAACGCCGCTCAAATGAGCGGCGTTTTTAGTTTCTTATAAATTTTGGAAATCTGTATCCATTTTGAGATAATCCAAAAATTCTTGTTTGGTTTCTTTGTTTTTAAACTTTCCTCCAAACTCAGCAGTTACCGTACTGCTCTCAATATCCTTGATTCCTCTAGAATTTACACAAAGATGCTTCGCATCAATAACACAAGCGACATCCTGCGTTCCTAGAGCTTCTTGCATTGCTTGAACCACTTGCATAGTCAATCGTTCTTGAACTTGTGGTCGTTTTGCAAAATACTCCACAATTCTATTCATTTTAGAAAGACCTATTACTTTACCGTCTGAGATATATGCAACATGAGCTCGACCTACAATGGGTAATAAATGATGCTCACAGGTTGAATACACAACAATATTCTTCTCAACCAACATCTCTCCATAATTGTAGTTATTCTCAAATGTAGAAGCACTTGGTTTGTTATCAGGATTTAATCCCATGAACAATTCTTTTACATAAGCCTTCGCTACCCTTTTTGGTGTCCCTTTGATACTGTCATCTTCAAGGTCCATTCCTAAAGTGTGAAGAATATCTTTTACACTTTCTTGAATACGCGCAATTTTTTCTTCGTCCGATAATTCGAATGCATCATCGCGTAATGGAGTCTTGGCAGAAGTTCCAATGTGGTTCTCTCCTATTTCTTCAATTCTATCTTCGTTAGGTTTGATATTCACCTCTATCATCACGATTTTAAATTAGGGTGCAAATTTACGACATATCTGCCGATAATCAGCTTGTTTTCACAATCAATTCTTCTAAAGAACAGTTAAACTCTGAACGGCTAACCATGTCTTTTAGAACATATTGGTCGTCATTTATTTCAGAAATTACAAACGGGATTTCTCTTTTATCCACGTATTTCCACTGTTTTTTCATTTGATTGTTACTTCCTGCTGTATCTGGATAAATCTCAGATTTGATTCCTGCCTTTCTTAAAGCTTGAACTCCTTTCAATCTAGCGAGATTATCTTCTTCATTAAAGTTTAAGAACAATACTCTAGGTTTTGGCAATTCAACAGCGCCAAATAATCCCAATTCTTCAAGAACAAGATAAATTCTATCCAATCCGAAGGAAATCCCTACTCCGCTTACATCATTCAATCCGAAGATTCCTGTTAGATCATCGTATCTGCCACCTCCACCAATAGAGCCCATTTTGACTCCTTCTGGCGCAGCTACTTCAAAAATCGCTCCTGTATAATAATTCAATCCTCTGGCAAGAGTAACATCCAATTGTAATGATGCAGAATTCAATCCAAGGGTATTTACTGTATCAATTACATAGGTCAATTCTTCAACTCCTGAGGTACCTTCTTCAGAATCCTTTAAAAGATCTCTTAATACAATAAGTTGTTCAACATTTGTTCCAGAGAGTTGAAATAAAGGTTTCACTTTCTTGATGGCTTCCACTGATATTCCTTTGGAAAGCATTTCAGTCTCTACTCCTTCTTCACCAATTTTATCTAACTTATCCAAAGCAACCGTAAAATCGATCAACTTATCTTTGGCTCCTATTACCTCAGCAATTCCAGACAAGATCTTTCTATTGTTGATCTTAATCGTTGTTCCTTCTAGTCCTAAATTCGTAAAAACCTCATCATATAATTGAACGAACTCTACTTCTTGAAGTAGTGATTTGCTACCAACAACATCTGCATCACATTGATAGAATTCTCTAAATCTTCCTTTCTGCGGACGATCTGCACGCCATACAGGCTGAATTTGATAACGTTTGAACGGAAAGGTAATCTCATTCTGATGTTGCACCACAAAACGCGCGAATGGGACAGTTAAATCATATCGAAGGGCCTTTTCTGAAATCTGAGATGTCACCTTCTGACTCTCTTTGTTCTCCAACAGATTAGCATCTGCTTTTTTTAAAAAATCACCTGAATTCAAGATCTTAAAGATCAATCGATCTCCTTCTTCACCATACTTTCCCATTAAAGTTGAAGAATTCTCAAAACTAGGAGTTTCAATAGGCTGAAATCCATAAATCTCAAATGCAGCTTTGATCGTATTCATGATATATGTGCGATTTGCTACTTCTGTAGATGAAAAATCTCTTGTTCCTTTTGGGATACTTGGCTTCATGGTTAATTATGAATAATGAATGTTTAATTATGAATTGATTCAAACACAAATTCGAAATTCGTAATTGACAATTCTGGTTGCAAATATCTAAAATAAAGAATACATCTACTAATCTGATTCTGCTTTGTTCAGTTCTTGATTTTTCAATCTCAAAGCATAAATACTGGCATTCAATTCAAAGCCCAGAAGCAGTATAATCGAATTCAGCCACACGAACAACATCAGTATCAATAAAGTACCAATGGAACCATATAACTCGTTGTATTGAGCGAATTCGTTAACATAATAACCAAAAAGATAAAAGGTTAATATGGATAATAGAGTTGTAAATACTGATCCGGCGGAGAAAAAACTTGTGTGCTTACCTTCTTTCGTTCCGTATTTATACAATATGGAAACAATGGTAAATATCATGATCAGGAAAATAGCTCCTCTTCCCAGCTGCAGCCATAATGTTTCATCATCTATCCATTTCTTATTAATCATAGCGTCTAGCATTAGTTGATAAAAACCAGTTAACGCCACGGTTATGATAAGGAAAACAGCCATGATCACAGAAACCAACATGGAAATAAAATAAGCTCTGAATATGTTTCGAACTTCGGTAACATGATACGAGTATTCAAATCCTCCAAAGACCGCATTGATTCCATTAGTCATTAAAAATATAGAGGCTAAAAAACCAAAAGATAAGAGTCCTGCTTGTTTATTATTAACAATATCAAGAATCACGGAATCCACGGCATCATAAGTTTTGGGTGGAAGTAATTCATTGATTAAGGTTAGTAAGCTTTCTTGAAAACCGTCGATTGGGATGTAGGGAATCAAGGTTAGAATAAAAAGCATAAAAGGAAATATCGCCATAAAGAAACTAAAAGCAATCCCTCCAGCTCTGGTCGTAACAGCTCCTTCTACGATCCCGATAATGTACATTTCAACCACATCATAAAGAGACATCCCTTGAAGACCTGGTATCTTTATCCGTTTCCCTATACGCACCAATAAATTGACTATGGGTATTTTCTCTAACTTATCTTCTACACTTTTACTCAATGTTAATATGATATTTATCTAATAAACCACTTAGATTGTCCTTGGAAAACTTAGATCCCTTTAATCGATTCTTATCCGGATCTATAAGGAATTGCATTGCAGTTCTAAAATCTGATTTCTCCAAATTGGTATTCTCAAATATAGCATTCTTTAATTGAGAATCATGAAAAATACTACCGCTGATATCTGAACCTGAAAAATCCACTTCCTCTAATACGCAAGCATCAAACTGTGTATTCGTAATTTTTAAACCCCTAAAGGATGAGAAGCTTAATTGACAATTCTTAAATGTCATTTTTAATAAAAATGGATCCACATCGTAAAATTTGAGTCCAATCATCTTACAATTCTTGAAAGAAACATCCTTGAATGCAGTGTCTTTAATAAGAGCATTACTGAAGTTACAATCAATGAATTCGCATTCTACAAACTGAATATTAGAAGCATGAATTCCAGAAAAGTTACATTGGGTGAAAGTGCAGTTATCGTATTCCCCTTTTGCAATTTTTGATTCTGAATAATCGATCTGTTTGAATTCTTGACTGTCGAAATAGTTCATTGTAATGGGTTCAAAGGTTCAAAGATTCAAAGGTTCAAAGGTTCAAAGGTTCAAAGGTTCAAAGGTTCAAAGGTTCAAAGGTAAGTTTGTTATTTTTTCCTTTTTGAATTTAAACTTTTTATAAAACTTGTTAGCATTCTTTCAACCTCTCTAGTTGATTCATATAAACCATCAAACGTTTCTTTGTTTAGATAGTTTAAATTTAAGGAAATCTCCAGTTGTGTTTGTAATTCAAAAAGAGAAGACAATGCTATATTCAAAAACCTAATGTAATCGTTTAAAGTTGACCTACCAAAACCTTCGGCAATATTGCTCGGGATGGAAACTGCCGCCCTCCTCATTTGCTGCTTTAAACCGAAATTTTCTTCTTTAGGATAAACATTTAAGGCATCATAAATACCGACAACTAAAATCATAGATTTCTGCCAAACAATCAAATCCTTAAATGTTTTCATTTTATTTGACTGTTCTAGGCTAACCTAATAGTTACCATGATTTTCTACAATAATAGAGCTATGCAACTATGCTACTTTGCAACTCTGCAACTTTGAAACTAAGCAACTAAATAACTAAAGCGCTTTCAAACTCAAATCCATATTGTAAACAGAGTGAGTCAGTGCTCCCGAAGAAATAAAGTCGACCCCACATTCTGCATACTTTCTAATGGTATCTTCATTGATTCCACCTGAAGATTCTGTTAAACACTTGCCATTGATCAATTGAACTGCTGCTTTGGTCTCTTCAAAGTCAAAATTGTCTATCAAGATTCTGTAAACCCCTTCATTTTGTAAAATCTCTTCAATCTCTGTCAAACTTCTTGCTTCAACTATGATCTTGATATCCAGATTATTCCCTTTAATATAATCCTTAGCTTTTGTGATGGCTTGAGTGATTCCTCCAGCAAAATCGATATGATTGTCTTTGATCATCATCATATCATACAAGGCAAATCTATGGTTAACCCCTCCTCCAATCTTAACTGCCCATTTTTCAAGAGCTCGAATTCCTGGAGTTGTTTTACGGGTGTCTAGAACCTTTGATTTTGTGCCTTTTAACAGGTCAACAAAAAACCATGTTTTTGTAGCTATTGCACTCATTCTTTGCATAGCATTCAGTACAAGTCGTTCTGCTTGCAAAATAGATTGAGACTTACCAGCAACATAGAATACTATATCTCCGTGCTTTACTGGAGAACCATCATTAATTAGTGTTTTTATCTTTAATTCTGGATCCACATAATGAAAAACCATTTTTGCAAACTCTACTCCGGCAATGATGCCAGTATCCTTCACCAGGAGTTTAGCTTTACCCTCTGCATCCTTTGGTATGGTTGATAAGGATGTATGATCTCCCTCACCAATATCTTCTCGAATGGCATTTTGAATAATGAGTTTTAATTCAGTTTCAAATTGTTCTTGGCTTATCATTTCTTATGAAGTTTGTTGTGCTAAAATAGGAAATCAATTGTGAATTTTAAGTTATGATTTCCTTATGATTGATAGCTTATTAAGAAAATCTAATTTGTAATTTTGGCATATGAAGATCAAACTTTTGGTTATTGGAAAAACAGATGATAAGAACTTAAACGAGTTGATCTCTGTTTATCAAAAAAGACTGCAGCATTATATCTCTTTTGAGTTAGAGGTAATTCCTGATCTTAAGAACTCAAAGAACCTCTCACATGCTCAACAAAAGGAAAAAGAAGGAGAATTGATCCTTAGTAAAATTCAATCTACAGATCAATTGATTCTTCTTGATGAAAAGGGAAAGGAATACAGATCAATCGACTTTGCTCAGTTCCTTCAAAAGAAAATGAATTCAGGATTAAAACAACTTGTTTTTGTGATCGGAGGTCCTTATGGTTTTTCTCAAGAAGTCTATCAAAAAGCGATGGGAGAACTATCATTTTCAAAAATGACATTCTCACATCAGATGATCCGTTTATTTGTGGTAGAACAAATCTACAGAGGCTTTACCATTCTAAGAAATGAACCTTATCATCACGAATAATTCTGAGTTTAAATTGATTATTTTTGTCTCCAACACAATGATATGAAGCTGGTTTTCGCTACAAATAATCCAAATAAACTCAAAGAAGTTCAAGAAATGCTCTCTGATCATATTCAACTTGTCAGTCTTAAAGAGGTCGGATGTTTTGAAGATATCCCGGAAACCGCAACCACCCTTGAGGGTAATGCACGGATCAAAGCAGATCATGTCACAAAAAATTATGGATACGACTGTTTTGCAGATGATACAGGTCTTGAGGTTGATAGTTTAAATGGTGAACCCGGAGTCTATTCTGCCCGATATGGTGGTGAAGAGAAAAATGCAGAAAAGAATATGTCAAAATTACTGGATAATCTTGAAGGAAAATCGAATAGAAAAGCTCAATTCAGAACCATTATCACACTAAATCTTGCAGGTGAGTCTTATGATTTTGAAGGGATCTGTAGAGGATTGATTACAGAGAATAAGAGCGGAAATGGAGGTTTTGGTTATGATCCTATCTTTAAACCTGAAGGCTATCAACAATCTTTTGCTGAGATGAGCTCTGAAGAAAAAAACAAAATTAGCCATAGAGGACTAGCGATTCAAAAGCTAGTTTCGTTTTTAAATTCATTGAATTGAGAATTCAAAAAACATATACGAGACAGTTTATAGGCTTATCTATTGCAATCATTATTCTCCTCTTTTTGAGTATAAATATGGGATCGGTCTCCATTCCTATTTCCGAGGTTTTTGATATACTCTTTGGTGGAGAAAGTTCTAAATCTAGCTGGGAGGTAATTATATTGAATTTCCGACTACCAAAAGCGATAACAGCCTTACTAGTAGGTTCCGGCTTATCTATTGCTGGATTGTTAATGCAAACTCTTTTTAGAAACCCCTTAGCCGGACCTTTTGTATTGGGAATTTCCTCTGGTGCTAGTTTAGGAGTTGCTATTCTTATTTTGGGCTCTAGTATATTCGGTGGATTCTTAGCGAGTTTAGCATTATCCAATTGGTCTATCGCAATAGCATCTTGTCTAGGAGCAGCGATTGTATTGTTTGCAGTTCTTTTAGCAGCCAATAAGGTAAGAAACACCATGTCTATTCTGATCATTGGTCTCATGTTTGGTACCGTGACTGCCGCAATCATTAGTGTCCTCACTTTTTTTAGTGATGCTCAACAAATTCAGCAATACATTTTCTGGAGTTTTGGAAGTTTAGGAAACCTTACATGGAATGAAGTTCTGGTTTTTAGCATCATTTTTACTCTTGGTATCTCCGGATTAATCACAGTTATAAAACCTTTGAACGCCCTTTTACTGGGAGAGAACTATGCAAAAAGTCTCGGAATTGATCTTAAGAAAAGTCGGAATATCATTCTATTGATCACCAGTTTAATCACTGGCGTTATCACAGCATTTGCAGGTCCGATTGCCTTTATAGGATTGGCAGTTCCACATATTACAAAGTTGATATTCAAAACGTCCAATCACAAGATATTGATTCCAGCTGTTGGACTACTGGGCGCCGTTATTTTATTAGTTTGCGACATGATCGCTCAACTTCCTACCAGTGAATATACTTTACCTATTAATGCAGTTACATCGCTCTTCGGAGCTCCTGTTGTCATTTGGTTATTGGTAAGAAAGAAAAAAGTCTATGTGTAAATGAGCAAGTCTAATTCAAATATCGTTCTTGAGACTCAGAATTTGACAATTGGTTATCGTGACAAAAATAAAGTTCATGAAATTCAATCAAACATTGATCTTAAAATCTCGAAGGGTAAGTTTGTGGCTGTTTTAGGCCGTAACGGAATTGGAAAATCTACCCTACTTCGAACACTCACCAAGGTACAATCATCATTAGAAGGTGAAGTTTTTATAGACAATAAAGTACTAAATGACTTTGGTATTTCTGAATTATCGAAAAAAATAAGCCTAGTTCTTACCGAAAGATTACCTGAGAGTCAATTAACAGTATTCGAACTTGTAGCTCTGGGTAGACAGCCTTATACTAACTGGATTGGAAAACTATCTGAAAAGGATATTGAACACATCGAATGGTCTTTGGAACAAACAGAAACCTTAGAGTTTGCAAACAAGCATTTCTATGAGTTAAGTGACGGACAACTGCAGAGGGTATTGATAGCACGAGCATTGGCTCAAGATACTGAGATTATTATATTGGATGAACCCACTGCTCATTTAGATTTACACCATACAATCAAAATATTCCAATTGTTAGAAAGACTTTCAAAGGAAACTGAAAAAACCATTATTCTATCTTCACATCAAGTAAATTTAGCCATCCAATCGGCTGATGAAATCGTTTTGATGACAGACAATAAAGTGGTCAGTGGAACAAGAGACACACTAATCAAAGAAGAAGCATTTAACAAGCTCTTTCCAACCGAAATACTATCATTTAGCAGTGAGCTCAAACAATTTATTATTCGCAAAAACCATTAAATAGTATCCTTACTTCGAATATGTTAGACCAAAAACAATTAAAGACATTAAGAAACGCACTTGCTTTAATCAGTCTTCTTCTGCTGATTTCCTGCGGAAGTAACCCTACAATTATCGAAGCTGATAATGATTCAAAAGATTTTGAACTTTCTAAAAAATATGCATCGACAATCACTTCCGAAGAATTGTCAAAACACCTATATGTGTTTTCATCGGATGCATTTGAAGGAAGATTAACGGGAGAACCCGGACAAAAAAAAGCGTCTGAATACCTGAAGAAGTTCTATGTAGATTCTAATATTCAATCTCCTTTTGGCGGAGACGACTATTTCCAGGAAATTTCTGCGGATTATCTAAATTCTAATTCTCGAACTAGAAGGTTTTTAAAGGCTTCAGAAAATGTACTTGCTTTTATCAAAGGTCGTGAAAAGCCTAATGAGATCGTGGTGATCTCGGCGCATTTAGATCATATTGGCAAAATGTATGATGGAACCGTGTACAATGGAGCTGATGATGACGGATCTGGTAACGTGGCCATTCTAGAAATTGCTGAAGCTTTTAAAAAGGCATCAGAAGAAGGGAATGGGCCTAAAAGATCTATTCTATTCTTACACGTAACAGGAGAAGAAAATGGCTTGTTAGGTTCTAAATACTATACCGAAAACCCTGTTTTTCCCTTGATTAATACAGTCACCAATTTGAATATAGACATGATTGGCAGGGTCGATAAAGAACATAAGGATAATCCTAATTATGTCTATTTGATTGGTTCAGACAAGCTAAGCTCTGAATTACACACGGTTTCAGAAGAGGTTAATAAAAGGCACACTCAGATCGATCTAGACTATACCTATAACGATGACGACGACCCCAATCGTTTCTATTATCGATCAGATCACTACAATTTTGCCCAGTACAAGGTGCCCATCATCTTCTATTTTAACGGTACTCATGATGATTATCATCAAGTAACCGATACACCAGATAAGATCGATTATGAGCTTCTTGAAAAAAGAGCCAAACTCATTTTTCATACTGCATGGGAGGTTGCTAATAGGAAACACAGGGTATTTGTAGATAAAGCAAATGACTAAAAAAAGCCCCTAAGGGCCTTTTTTCATAATACAAATTTAGATATTGCTTCTTCTCGAGCCAGTTTTTTGGTCTGCCCAGAACCTATCAATTTATCTTGCTCTGAGAATAACTCTGTACCAGACCCTGCATCATAAATAAAATATTCAATTCTTGCGGTGCAATCGGTGAGATCGTTTCTATACGAGTTTTGATCATAAGCATAACTTACAATTCCTATACAAACGTAATCTGTATACTTCTTTAAGTTCCCGTCAAAATAGTTAACATCATAATTCTTTAAACGATCCGCAATCTGAGGGGTAAGCATATCCCAATAAAGGATTGTAGGCGTAACGAAATAGTTCTTACTGTTAAACTCAGATCTCAATTGATCTACAAACAATGTGTCTATAGCATCAGCTTTATTAAAAACAAACAAGCTGATCTCGTCTCTCTCATTGGAGTTAATAAGATCAGTATTCCACATACTTTTCCGTTTGGGCTTCTTTTTGACAATAGGTTTCTTTTTTTTCTTGACGATCTTCACCTCCTTCACGTCAAAATTTCTAGTATCAATAATAGACAATTTCTTTGGTTTTTTTTCCTCTTTAAACTTTGTTATGATCTCTTCGGTTACAGGTAAAAGTTCTATCCCTGTAGTAGGATCGATTCCTTGAGAGTCAAAAAACTGAATAGAATCATTCACAATGTTGTAGTAGATCAAAGCTTGACCTTTATCTTCAGAGAAAAATTTGGTGGCTTGATCAGGTTGAATCTTTTCAGGTAAAGTAACAAATTCAGAGGCCTTGGTTTCGCTTTTAACTTCGAGAGAATCCACAGGTTGGTCTTGTTTACTAACGTTTAAAAAGTAACTGATTGCAAGAAGTAAAATGAGAAATGGCAGCAACAGCCATTTTAAGACTTTAGGAAGTCTTTGAGGTTTGGGGGATTTCATAAGATGGGGGATTTAGGGGATTAAAAAGTTTCGTTTATAGGCAATTATTTAATATTCAGGAAGATAAATATAGGAATTTCAATGAAAAATCACATCACTAGATTCACTTTTTCTAACCTTAGAGTATTCAAAACCAACAAACTGAAAAAATTATTGTATCTTAAGAAGAAAACATATGCTAGTAGGTTACGGACATTTATTAGTGCTCATCAAAAAACAGCTTTCAGATCAATACAGAAAAGCATCACATCGAATCAATCTAAAACATAGAAGAGAAAGTTATTTACTTAACGAAGGTTCTCGTCAATTGGAATTTCCCAAAGTATCAGCTTTAAAGTTAGAATTAATGAAGCAAGAAATTCGATTGAAAGCAAGAAAGGATTTTCAGAAGAAACTATGGATTGAAGGAACAATATTCTGTACTCTATTGGTGACTATTTCAATTTGGGCATCAAATTACTTATTCGTTTAGTGCATAATCTTAAAAAGTAATTCTTTTAAAATATCACCTTGGGTCTGATTATTAGCCCCTACACCTTTACTCTTTACATCTGCTTCTCTTAACATGGCAATGATCTGCGCTACCTTTCTCATTGGGTAATTTCTAGCCGCTGAAGTATATTCTGGAACAAAAAATGGTCTTATTCCAAGCGCTTTGGCCACCTGTTCTCGGGATTTGTTTTGAAGACCATGATAGATCAATAGTTGTGTAAAAAAACTATTCAATAACGAAATGGTCATTACTAAAGGATTATTCTTGGGGTTTTGAGCAAAGTAGTTAATGATGCGATTGGCTTTTACAATATTCCTCTCTCCTATTGCCTTTCTTAATTCAAAATTATTGAAGTCTTTAGAGATCCCTATGTTCTCCTCCACATGTTCTGGAGTAATAATGGTTCCTTGCGGCAGGATGGTTGTTAACTTATCCAACTCATTGCTAATCTTGCTCAAATTTGTCCCTAAGAATTCAACCAACATTTGCGCTGCCTTTGGCTCTACTTGATATTTTTTACCACCTAGAACTCTTCGAATCCAATCCGAAACTTGATTTTCATAAAGAAGTTTACTTTCAAAGATTAAACCATTCTTAGAAACCGCCTTATATAGTTTTTTCCTTTTATCTAGCTTCTTGTATTTGTAATTGAGAACTAAAACTGTTGAGGGCTGCAGATTTTCAGCATAAGAAGTTAATTTTTCAATAGTTCTGCTTAGATCCTGTGCTTCTTTAACAATCAAGACCTGTCTTTCTGCCATCATGGGAAATCGTTTTGCAGATGCTACGATTTCCTCTACCGATACATCTCTACCATACATGACGATCTGATTGAAACCTTTTTCAGCCTCGTCTAGCACATTTTCTTCAATATAATCTGAGATCTTATCAATATAATAAGGCTCTTCTCCCATTAAGAAGTAAATAGGCTTGATATTTCCACTTTTTATATCGGAGACGATCTGATTGATTTCGTTCATGAAGTAATTCAGAAAAAACTAAGAAATAACTACTTTTACGCAATGCAAGAATTGAACTTTCCACACTACTCTTTCAAAATCAAAACTAGCGAAAATAAGACAGTTATTTTTGATATTGTTCGAAAAAAATATGTGGTTCTCACACCAGAAGAATGGGTGCGTCAGCACGTGATCCATTTTCTTCATTTCGAGAAAAAGTACAGTCTTTCATTAATGTCTGCAGAAAAACAAGTCAAGGTAAATTCATTAACTAGAAGAACAGACGTTGTTGTTTACAACAATCAAGGGAAGCCCATAATCATTGTAGAGTGTAAAGCTCCAATGGTTTCCATTTCACAAAACACCTTCGATCAAATTGCTCGCTATAATCTTAGTCTGGATGCCCCATATTTATACGTAACCAACGGATTAGAGCACTATTACGCTATGATGGATCACGTAAAGCAGACCTACGTCTTTCTTCATGACCTACCCAATGCATAATTTTAGTAAATCTTTAGATTCCCTATTCCATATTAAATACTAAATTCGCAGTCGCGCCATCTAATCCAATGGGTGCAAAGAAATTGTGAAAGTCGCTGTCGTCATATTAAACTGGAACGGAAAACAACTGTTAGAACAGTTTTTACCGTCTATTGTTCAATTTAGCACCGAATTGGCTGACGTGTATTTAGCGGACAACGCAAGTTCAGATGACTCCGTTTCTTTTGTCAAGGAACAGTTTCCCTCCGTAAAGATTGTAGAGAATACAACAAATGGTGGCTATGCAAAAGGATATAATGATGCACTTGATTCTATTGATGCTGATATTTACTGTTTGATCAATTCTGATGTAGAAGTAACTAAAGACTGGTTAGTACCAGTATTAGATGTATTTGAGAAAGAACCAAATACAGCAATTATTCAACCCAAATTGTTAGACTACAAAGACAAGACAAAGTTTGAATACGCTGGCGCAGGAGGTGGTTTTGTTGATCTTTATGGTTACCCGTATTGCAGAGGACGCGTTTTTAATCATTTGGAAAAAGACCAAGGTCAGTTTGACGATATTACCGAAATCTTCTGGGCTTCCGGAGCATGCTTTTTCATTAGATCAGAAATCTATGATGGATTAAATGGTTTTGACGAGGACTACTTTGCCCATCAGGAAGAAGTTGATCTTTGTTGGAGAACACAGAACGAAGGATTTGATATTAAATATGTTGGAACTTCCACAGTTTATCATGTTGGAGGGGCAACGCTTCAAGAGAGCAATCCTAGAAAGACTTTTTTGAACTTTAGAAACAGCCTTTTAAACGTCATCAAAAACGTTCCTAAAAAGTGGTTCTTATTTGTGGTATTCTCTAGATTGATTTTAGACGGAGTAGCGGGAATTAAGTTTGCCTTAGAACTCAGACCCATTCATACATGGGCAGTCATAAGAGCTCATTTGAGTTTGTATGCTAACTTTTATAAGTTCTTAAAGAAGAGAAGAAAACTTCAAAAGAAACTTAATTATAATCTTCATACCAGCGTGGTTTGGCAACACTTTATTCAGGGTAAAAAAACTTTTGATCAGTTAAATTGATTAATCGTTAGTTTCAAAGGTGCAAAGTTGCAGAGTTTTAATTTATCAATGTAGAAATGTAGCAATTTAGTAATGTGGTAATTTGAAGATGAATATGATTATCTGTTCATAGAGTTCGTTTGGATTTTTAATCATAACACTTCTAACATCGAACATACAAAAACTGACAACTGACACCCAACAGCTAACAACTAACAGCTAACAGCTAACAGCTAACAGCTAACAGCTAACAGCTAACAGCTAACAAATCAAAGAATATCCAAACTACCTTTTCCTTCTCTTAAAACTTCGGGTTCTCCTCCAGTAAGATCTATTACTGTAGAAGCATAATTATCGCCGTAACCTCCATCGATTACCAAATCAACGAGATTCTCCCACTTTTCAAAGATCAACTCTGGATCGGTTGTATATTCTAAAACATCGTCATCATCGCGAATTGAAGTAGAAACAATCGGATTTCCTAGCTCTGCAACGATCTCACGGGCAATATTGTTATCGGGCACCCTAATACCTACGGTCTTTTTCTTCTTAAATGCTTTTGGCAGAGAATTACTTCCATGAAGAATAAAGGTATATGGACCTGGTAAAGCTCGTTTAAGAATCTTGTAGGTAGGAGTGTCAATTTGTTTGGTGTAATCAGAAAGATGGCTAAGATCATTACATACAAATGAGAAATTGGCCTTGTCTAATCTAATTCCTTTTATTTGTGCAACTCTTTCCATGGCTTTGGTGTTGGTTATATCGCAACCTAAACCATAAACCGTGTCTGTTGGATAGATGATCAATCCACCATTTCTCAAGACATCTACAACCCTTTGTATTTGTCTAGGATTAGGATTCTCATTGTACAATTTCACAAATTCTGCCATAGTTTAAAGGTACAAAAGCCCAAGCTGAAAATCAACCTGAGCTTTTTATAATTTGGGAAGTGAACGGGTTTAGACCTTATCTACTAATCTAAATCCTTCTCCGTGAATATTTAAGATCTCCACGTCTTCATCTTCTTTTAAATACTTTCTTAATTTGGCGATATAAACGTCCATACTTCTTGAGGTGAAGTAGTTGTCATCTCGCCATATTTTTGTCAATGCCAATTCTCTAGGCATCAAGTCATTCTTATGAATAGCTAGCATCCTCAATAATTTACTCTCTTTTGGAGATAACTTTTGAGGGTCATTTCCGCCAATCGATAAGTGACGTAATTTTGAATTGAAAAAGAATTTTCCAATTTCAAATTCAAATTGCTCGTTTTCAGTTGTTGTTTCCGACTCTTTTCTTTGAAGAATCGCTTTGATCTTGAATAACAATACCTCAGAGTCAAAAGGCTTGTTTAAATAATCATCAGCTCCTACTTGATACCCTTTTAAGACATCTTCCTTCATTGTTTTGGCCGTCAAGAAGATAATTGGCACTTCTTTGTTGGTAGAACGGATATCTTGGGCCAGAGAAAAGCCGTCTTTCCTTGGCATCATCACATCTAAGATACAAAGGTCAAAATCATTGTTTTTGAACATAATTAGCCCCTCTATTCCATCCTTAGCATGTGTTACATTGTAATCGTTCAATGCCAAATAATCTTTTAATACCGTTCCAAAATTTGGATCGTCTTCTACTAATAAAATCTTTTTACTTCCCATGTTGTTTAGTTTATATTAAAGGTAATTTAACTGTAAATGTGCTTCCTTTTCCTTTCTCGCTTTCAACAAAAACCGTTCCGTGATGGTTTTCGATGATCTCTTTTACATAGGCCAACCCTAATCCGTGACCTTTTACATCATGTATATTTCCCTTTTGTTCTCTATAGAACTTGTCGAAAACATACTTCTGAGCTTGTTTGCTCATTCCTATTCCTTCATCTTTAATTTTGATGATAAGGTTCTTGTTTGTGCTTTCTGTATAGATATCGATCTTTGGTGCATCTGTAGAATATTTCAATGCATTCTCCAGCATGTTCACCATGACATTGGTCATATGGAACTGATTTGCCAAAGTCTCTGACTGTATCGCTTTAAAATGAGTTGTAACGCTACCTTTTTTATCTAGGGTCAACAAATTCACATGCGAAATAGCATCTTCTAAGACATCATGAATATCTATAGCGTCTTTGTTGATCTCTATTTGATTTTTTTCTAGGCGTGAGATACGAAGTACATTTTCTACTTGTCCGTGCATTCGTTTATTCTCATCTCTGATCATCTTAATATATCTAAGAACCTTTTCTTCATCCTTTAAGATTTTAGGATTTTTAATAGAGTCTAATGCCAAGTTGATCGTTGCAATCGGTGTTTTAAACTCGTGAGTCATATTATTAATGAAATCGGTCTTGATTTCTGAGATCTTTTTCTGCTTTACCAATTGATATAATGAACTCGAGAAGGCTACAATAATGATAAAAATGAAGAACAAAGACAATAAAAGTATGTAGGAGATATCAGATAAGATATGCTTACTTTTTTCAGGAAAATCAATATACAAAGTGTATTGACTATTCCCAGAATCATCGCCAAATAAGGGATAAGGATAACTCTTCTCCGGGTCTATGGTAAAATATCCAGATTTCAATTTTGTCGCTAATCCGTTACTGTAAACACCATACTTAAAATCGATGTCAATATTGTTTCTCTGCAGTTCTTCTTTTAAAGTACTGTTAATCTCTCGATTACTAATTCTTTTATAAATCGGAAACTCATTCTGATAATCGTTGTACAGTTCTTTTACGATCTTATTCGTATCTGTCCACTCATCGAACATACTTCGTTTAGAATACTTCTGTTCATCAAAACCGGTTAAATCTCCATCTTCTGAAATAATCTGTGCTTTAAATATGTCGCTTCTTCGAGTAAACCTCTTAAGAATTATAGAATCATTATTCAAAAATGGACTCTCATTCAAGATATCCAATGGTACCTTAAAGTTCTCTTCAACGATAGTAGAACCAAATGAAAATCTCCTCTGGTTAACCGTATCTATTTGTTGAATGAAGTAATTCTTAATCTCAGCTTTATTCAAAAATTCTTTCTGATCAAATATGGGTTTCACCTTTTGACGAAAGGCGTATTGCTCTTTCTCTTTCAGGCGTTCTGCAGCTCTTCCCATAGCCTTGATGACGTCACTATCAAACTGAGCATCCTTGCTATCAATAGCATTGTTGATCCAATACAATTGAACAGAGATAATCCCGATCAATGATATGCTCATTAACGATACAATAAGAATGAAAATTCTTTTACCCATTAGTCAAAAATAGAGGTTCTAATAAGCTAGTTTTCGATTTTAACTTAGATTAACAAAAGTAGTAGATTTTTAAGGATATTTTAACAAGTTCTTTAAATAATCCTAAATCAATGATTGTTTTTTTGTTAAAATATTATGGATATCTCGAACTTTTAACAAAGTTTCTTCTTTATTGATATTCAAGATACTATAGTTTGACAGTAGTTCTTTTTTGTTGTCAGACCATTGTTGACCCATTCTTCTTATCACCTCTTCTCTAGAACATTGATCACGGTTCATGACCCTTTTAATTTTTACTTCTAGGGGTGCAGAGACACATATTACGAAATCACAAACTATATCACTTTGTACTTCAAACAAAATAGCGTTCTCATAAATAATCAAATGATCCTTGGTATTCTTATCGATAAAATCTCCAAAGTGTTTTTTTACAGCAGGATGAACAATTTCATTCAACTGCTTCAGTTTATTAGCATCAGAAAAAACAATCTTGGAAATATAAGATCTATTCAATTCACCTTTGAGATATGCTTGATCTCCAAACAGAGAGATAATCTTACTTTGAATCTCTTTTGAAGAATTCATTAATTTCTTTGCCTCTTCATCTGCATGGTAGTAAACCACTCCATCGAAGTTTAGAAAGCACTCTGCCACAAATGATTTCCCAGACCCTATACCTCCTGTAATTCCGACTACCATTATTTCTCTATTACAAAATCGATCTTAGAAGGTTGAATTTTCACATTCTTCACGAGTTGTGATTGTCTAGACAACCTTGGCACTAGATAAGACAAGTTATTATCAGCAGATAATTTATAGTCGCATTCGATCAAAAAAGAAGAAGAACTCACCTGATCAAAGTTCGTTAGAGCAACCTTATAGGTAATATCCACTTCCTTTGGGTAGGTGCTTATCTCTACTCCCTCTGGAACATTGAGTATGACAAATGAGACCTTCTGAGTACCTTCTGTGAATTTTTCAACCTCAGCCTTCACCTTAACAGAACTTACATCGAGTCTTATATTTTTGGAGGCATCAAAAGAATAAAGATCCAATTCTTCCGAAAAAGAAGAATTTACATTTTTGAGTGACAAAGCAATAGTAGGTATATTTCTCAATGTATCTAAAACAGATTCTGGTCCAGAGACCATAACAGAATCCGGACTTAAGCTTATTTTTCCAATGATATCATATCCTGTTTGAAAATCAAAACTCGAATTTAATCGGATGGGTAATTTTTTTTGTTTTAATGAACCAAGGTCTAAATTGATAGAATCTGAAGCGAAATGATCTATATCAACACCCGTATTCATTTGTTTTTGGATTGCTAGCTTTTGTTGAGATAATAGCAAGAAATAGGACGTAGAAGATCGTTGAGTCAATCTAGAAGCATCCACCTTTATTGTTTTCGGGGCAATCTTGCCAGACAAAATCTTAAACCCTGTTGCTCTGACGTGAATTCCAATTTCATCGTAAACATTCCCCTGCATGAGCTTATCTTTGGGAAGATTCTCAAAGCTAATAGGATAAACTATCGTACTCTCATACTCTTTGGAAAGTTTTGTTAGAAACCAAAAAACCACCGATAGTCCAAAGAACAGAAGGAAATTCTTAGAAATAGATGTATTTGTTTTTTTCAATTTAAATTGATCTTAGCTTTCAATTGCAATCTAAACATTCCCTATCGAACCTCAAAATAGAGCAAAAAAAAGTGAGCAAAGCTCACTTTCTTATATATATGCGGTTCTTATTTCTTCTTTGCAGGAGCGGCGCTGTATTTCTTACTAAGTTCAACTGAGATCGCTTCTCTTTCAAACTTAATTTTTCCAGCACCTGTCTCTATAGTTACCGTACCATCATTATCATTCATTTCCACTAGTTTTCCATGAATTCCACTTGATGTTACCACTTTAGAACCTCTCTTTAATTCTTCTCTAAATTGTTTCTCTTTTTTCCTTCTTCTACTCTGTGGTAAAATCATGAAGAAATAGAAAACAACAATTATAGCAATAAAGGGTAAAAATTGAGAAATACCTCCTCCTCCTTCTTGCAAGAAAATGGTGTTAAATAACATTATTTAGCTTTTGGAGTTACAGTTCCTTTAATTGTTAAGACTTCTCTTCCTTTGGCTGAATTGGTGAATAAGGTAATTGACTTATTAGCAAAACCAGGCTTTCCAGAGGTATTAAACTTTGCTACTACCTTTTCAGTCGCTCCAGGTTTAATAGGTTTTCTTGGCCATTCAGGAACAGTACATCCACAAGAAGGTGTTGCTTTTGAGATCACTAAATCTGTTTCACCAGCATTAGTTACTTCAAATTCTACATCTACAATGGTTCCTTCTGCAGCAGTTCCGAAGTCAAAAACAGTTTTATCAAATTCAATAACCGCAGCTTCTTTACTACTCTTCTGATCTCTTTCTTTAGCTTTCACTAAATTGTCATTGTTTACTTTAGCGGCAGCATTACCATCTTTACAAGACACTACAACCAAGGCAGTCAATGCTAAAACCGATGCGAAAAATATTTTCTTCATAATGATAAAATTTGTGTAAAAATAATAAATTAAAGCAATCCTCTACCTACTTTAACTAATCTTTTGCTCTGGGTGTAGTCTCTGGATAATTTATCTAAAACACCATTCACAAAATAACTACTTTTTTGAGTAGAATAATCCTTTGCTAGTTCTATGTATTCGTTTATTGTTACCCGAGTTGGTATTGATGGAAAACTTAAGAATTCGCAGATTCCCATTTTGATCAAAATCATGTCCATATCCGCAATTCTATCAGCCTCCCAATTCGGCGTATGTTTTTTGATATCATCTTCATAGGTATGATGATTCAAAATTACCTTCTTAAATAAATCAGAAACAAACTCTTCGTCATCGGAATTTTTATATAACGAACCTAGAATAAATGTTCCATTGGTATTCTGCTTATTTAAGGTTCTTACGACCCAGGTATTCACAAAAGGAATATCATCGACCCATGTAATGCTAGTATCTTCAAAATACTCGGCTAATTTCTCATTGGGAGCAATGATCTCTTTGTAAAAATCAATTACAAAACTCTTATCAACTTTGTAAGAGTCTTCAATAGTATTTAAATAGCGAGTGTAAAGTTCTGATTTACTTAATTCGTCCCAAATGATTTTCACGTATTCATCGTCATCAGTCCAATTCTTTAACTTCTGAGCCTCTTTGTGAAGCGCAATCGCTTCACTTGTCTCGATCTTCTTGATCAATCTATTGTTCACAAATTTTGTATTTGGAGCAAGATCTTCTTTGGTAGCTAAGTATTTGTTCTTTGATATGTCTAACTTCTGCTGAGCGTGTTTTTGCACTTCTACCATCAGGTCAAGTAAAAGCACATACAAATCAAACATTTTTTTGATACTGAATTTCAAAAACTTTTCCTCCTTAACGATGTCATCGTTATGAGATTGAGTCATAGCATAAACAGACTGCATTACCTTGACTCTAATATGTCTTCTATTGATCATGTAAAGAACTTTATATCATAAAAAAAGAGCGAATGAATAAATTCAAACGCTCTGCAAAAATAGTATTATTTCTGAATGGTACTTAAGAGTTTTTCTCTTTTTTGCGAGTATCAATTCTTTGTTGTGCTATGTCAAATGCCGCCCTATGAGTAGTAACATTATTCTTTTCAGCAAAATCAAAAATCTCTAGAGTGGTATTGTAAATATTCTCTGTTTTTTTAATACTCTCTTCTTTACCATACCCTTCAATCTCTGCATAAACATTGATGATTCCACCCGCATTGATCAAGAAATCTGGTGCGTAAGCAATCCCTTTTTCTTTTAATAATCTTCCATGTTTTACTTCATCAGCCAGCTGATTATTCGCAGCTCCTGCGATGACCTTAGCATTCAGTTGATGAATTGTTGTGTCGTTTAAAGTTGCACCCATAGCACATGGAGCATAAATATCTACATCTAAACCATAAATATCAGAGCCTAATACAACGTTAGCATTGTATTTCTCAGACAACTCCTTTAATCTTGACTCATTGATATCATTGATAATCACTTGAGCTCCTTCATCAGTAACATGTTTGACTAAAGTTTCTCCTACATGTCCGATTCCTTGAACTAAGATCTTCTTTCCTTCAAGGTTGTCAGTTCCATACACGTGCTTTGCTGAAGCTTTCATACCCATGTATACTCCATAAGCGGTTACTGGAGAAGGATTTCCAGAACCTCCATTAGCCTCTGATATTCCGGTCACGTGAGGAGTCACTTCTCGAATAACATCCATATCTCTCGTTTCCATTCCCATATCTTCAGCAGTGATATATTTTCCACTTAAAGAATGAACAAACTCTCCAAATCTTCTCATTAATGCATCATTCTTTTGAGTTTTCGCATCACCTATGATTACAGCTTTACCTCCTCCAAGATTCAATCCTGTGATGGCTGCTTTATAGGTCATACCTCTAGACAAACGCAATACATCGTTTAATGCATCCCACTCTGTTTTATAGGACCACATTCTAGTTCCTCCTAAAGCAGGACCTAAAACCGTATTATGTATCCCAATTATTGCTTTTAAACCCGTATCTTCGTCGTTGCAAAAAACGATTTGTTCGTGTCCGTCAAAAGACAATTGTCCGAAAACCGGATCTTTCTTAATTTCGTTTGCATTTATGATTTGTGTAGTCATTCTGTTATATTTTAGAAATTAAATATTTCACAAAAATTAATGTGCAAAAATACGAAATATTCAATAGTGAAACAATAATTGAAGTTTATTTTAAGAATTGTTTAATTAAAAAAAGTAGTAACAAGGAGAGAACATGAAGGCCCTCAAGTACTTAAATAAGTATTTCATCAAATATAAATGGCGATTGCTAATAGGAATTGTCATCACTATTTTCTCAAGAGTTTTGGCATTGAGAGTACCTAGAATTATAGGTGATTCTCTAAACGCTGTAAAAGACTATTTTGACGCTGTAGAAGCTGGTCAAAATCCTGATATTGAGATCGTAAAAGATGAGATTTTCATGAATGTTCTTATCATTGTTGCCGTTGCTATATTAGCTGGTTTTTTCACCTTTTTAATGAGACAGACGATCATTGTTATGTCTAGACTCATAGAATTCGATCTGAAAAATGAAGTCTATCAACAATACCAAAGATTGTCTATCAATTTCTATAAGAAGAATAGAACAGGGGACCTTATGAGCAGGATCAGTGAAGATGTGACCAAAGTAAGAATGTATGTGGGTCCTGCCATCATGTATACCATGAACATGCTTGTTCTTTTTTTCGCAGGTTTTTGGCAAATGATTAATATTGATATTAAGCTGACGCTTTACACCCTGATTCCATTCCCTATACTTTCGGTATCTATTTTCTTTGTGAGTAAGATCATCAACCAAAAAAGTACCGTTGTTCAACAGTATATTTCTAAGCTCACTACTTATAATCAAGAATTCTTTTCGGGAATTAATGTAGTTAAGTCTTATGGGATAGAGCCTCAAGTAATGGCTAATTTTAACACTTTGGCCGACGAGAGTAAAAAGAAAAATATTGATTATTCAAAGGTTCAAGCCCTATTCTTCCCATTAATGATCCTTTTGATTGGTATCAGTAATTTATTGGTGGTTTACATAGGAGGTATGCAATATATCGACGGAAAAATTCAGATTGGAGTTATTGCAGAATTTATCATCTATGTTAACATGCTTACTTGGCCCGTGGCTGTTGTAGGTTGGGTAACTTCTATTGTTCAGACAGCAGAAGCATCACAGAAAAGAATCAATGAATTCTTAAAAGAAGTTCCAGAAATTCAAAATAACACGGAAGAGGAAACTGAGATCGATGGAGAGATCGAGTTTGAAAATGTTTCACTTAGATATGACGATACCAATATTGAAGCCTTGAAAGGAATTAGTTTTAAGGTGAATAAAGGAGAAACTTTAGCGATTTTAGGAAAAACAGGATCTGGTAAATCGAGTATCGCTAATTTAGTTTCTCGATTATACGACACAACGGATGGCACCGTAAGAATTGATGGTAGAGAAATTCAAAGAGTAAACCTAAATTCTCTTAGAAGTTCTATTGGAATGGTCCCTCAAGACCCATTTTTGTTCTCTGATACAATCTCTAATAACATTCGTTTCGGGAAACAAGATGCCACTTCAGAAGAAATCAGTGAAGCCGCAAAGAAAGCAGTTGTTCATGATAACATCATAGGATTCTCTGAAGGTTATGATACGATTTTAGGAGAGCGAGGAGTGACGCTTTCAGGAGGACAAAAACAAAGGGTTTCGATTGCAAGAGCGATTATCAAAAATCCAGAAATACTGATCTTCGATGACTGTCTATCGGCGGTTGATACTGAAACGGAAGAAAAGATACTGGGTAATCTAGAAAAGATCTCAAAGGATAAAACCACTTTAATTATTAGCCATAGAGTTTCTTCAGCTAAAAATGCTGATAAGATCATCATATTAGAAGATGGCAAGATCATTCAGCAAGGTTCTCATAATGAACTCATAAGTCAAAAAGGCTACTACAAAGAGTTGTACGAGCAACAACTATTAGAAAAAGAAATTTAGGAACGGATTTTGCTAAGAAAAATATTTTTTTAGATTTGTTGATAAGTTTACAACAATCAACATAAATATTTACTTACAATTATGGGCGAAAGAGTAGAGCAAGAAGAGATTTTCTCGCAGGTTCTTAGAGCAGGAAGGCGTACTTATTTCTTTGATGTTAGGTCCACGAAAGCAGATGACTATTACCTAACAATCACTGAAAGTAAGAAGTTCACACATGACGACGGATCTTACCATTACCAAAAACACAAAATTTACCTATACAAAGAAGACTTTAGCGATTTTCAAGAGATGTTGAAAAAAGCGACAGACTTTATTGTAGATGAAAAAGGTGTTGAAGTGATCAGTGAGCGTCATCAAAAAGATTACAAGAAAGAGGAAGTTGAGGAAGTAAAAACTGCTGAAAGTTTTACAGACCTGAGCTTTGAAGACATTTGATTTCTTCTAATTTCAAATTTAATTTACACACATACCGTTTCTTTTTTAGAAACGGTTTTTTTTTTATAAAACCTTAAGGATTGTCTGGGTTTTTGCAATGGTCTCCTCGTATTCCTTTTGAGCTTCACTATCTCTAGTGACTCCTCCCCCTACATAAATGTTCAAATGCTCATTTGAATACTCTGCACACCTGAGGTTCACAAAGAGTTCTGTGCTGTTTTTTTTGTTGATCTCACCTAAAAAACCCGAGTAATAACTTCTATTGTAAGATTCCTTATTCAATATAAACTTCTTTGCTTCTTGTTTTGGTAATCCACAAACCGCCGGTGTTGGATGCAAAGTATTCAGAAGTTCTTTTAAATTAAAGTCGCCAATCTCTCCTGTTATATCAGCTTTCAAGTGCAATAGATTTCCTGCCTTTGAGGTATAAGTTTCAGAGACTTCGAAGTCTTTCAAAATAATTCCGTTCGTGGGATCTTTGATCTGAGAAACAATATAATCAACCACATATTGATGCTCTTTCTGTTCTTTTTCTCCCCAAATTGGATTATCAACTCCCTTGAATAATTGGGTTCCAGCAAGAGCCATGGTGATAAATTGATTATTCCTCAATGAAACTAATCGTTCTGGAGTTGCTCCAAACCACATTCCTATCTCTGGATGATACCACAGATATACGAAGGCATTCTTGTAATTATTTAATAGTCTTCTAAAAACCTTCAAAAAGTTAAGTTGTCCGACTTTCAGGACCTGTTTTCTTGAAAGAACTACTTTTCTGAATAATCCGGCCTCGATTGCTTGGATCCCTGAATTGACCAATTCTTTATGATCTTCTTCTGAATGATCTAAGCCAGTGTAGATTGTTTTATTTCCTGATTCTTGTAATTCTGGAATGTTCTCTTTTACTAATTCTGAATTTTCACTCCTAAAGATCACAGATTGCTGATCATCGTCAAAAGGTGCAAAAACAAATCCCTCTTCAGCAAATGAACTCGTTATGTCTAATTTACCAGAACTACAAAAATAAGCGGCTAACTCATTTGTGTTTGGCTTCCTAAAAGCAACAAAAGGTAGTCTTTGTTGGTAATGGTCGTCTATTCTCTCTACTATCTTCAATCTATTTCATTTAATATCACCTCTCGAAGTTCTGGAAATCGAGACCAAATAAATCCATGGTTTGCCTCTTCTATTGTAGTGAGTTTAAATTGTTCTTTTGGAAAAACACGTTGCAAGTATTCTGAATTAGAATAGGGTACAATCCAATCTGAATTCCCATGAATACTTACAACCTCATTGGGATTCTTATTCCATGAACCTTCAAAATTCTTTAAATCTTCAGGATGAGACATTTTCTCTTTTGAAGCTTGTTTCCAAATAGGTGGAACCAACCAGCGAGTCAATTTCATTTTATAAATAGAAAGCATCCAAGGCATAGGTTCTACTTCACTATATACCGCTGGCGCAAATAAAAGTACTTTCTTATATTTTTTCTTAGATGCCAAGGCAATTGGACCTCCATAGGAATAACCTGCTAGAATTGTTTTCTCTGGATTCAAGTCTTTGATCACGTACTCCAACATTTCTACTTCAAAGGCAATCGACTCTTGAACATCATTTTCATCTTCATAATTGTATCCAACTCGATCATAAATGATCATGTTGGCTTTAGTTCTGAGTAAAGAATCTGCCATATATTCTTTAAAATCGAGCACCGAACCAATAGTTCCATGAACAAATACCAAAGTTGGCAAGGTCGTATCATTTTGAATTGTGAGTTTCCTAAAGTCAAAATCCTTGAATTTTAAATGATCAATTTTTGGAACTACACCCAATTCAGAAAAATCTTCAAGAACCTCTTCATCCGACTTTGGTGCGGTCATAGAATAAAAAAGGACATAAAATCCTATCAGTAAAACAAGAATAACAAGACCAATGATCTTTAGTATCTTCTTTAATAATTTCATTCTATTATTTCTTATCTAAAATGATATTGGTCATTTTGCATATCGAGATAAGCTGGCCTTCTTCGTCAACAATTTTCACCTCCCAAAGATGAGTAGATCTTCCTTTATGGATATTTCTTGCAGTAGCATATACTACCCCTTCCCTCTTGCTTTTAACATGGTTAATAGTTAATTCAATTCCGTTAATGATCTGTGAATCCGTATCAATAAAAAATCGTGATGCAGCGCTTCCAACGGTTTCCGCTAAAGCCGCAGTGGCGCCTCCATGTAATTGCCCATAGGGCTGATGCACTTTTGAAGTCACTGGCATCTTAGCTGTTAAAAAATCTTCACCTACATCTACGTACTCAATATCCAGAGTTTCCATGAGAGTATTAGGGTTTCTAGCGTTAAATCTTTCTAGAATAAGAGCTTTATCCATGAGAATCTATTTGAGTTGTAAAAATACATATAAAAAGTCGTAATTT
>CAZDKB010000012.1:0-1706 GCA_964505885.1 uncultured Flavobacterium sp. | reverse complement strand
GGATATATGTATAAGATCCGTGTTATTCTGGATACTCCTGAAGATGTAATTAGAACCATTTTAGTAGATAGATCTATTAACTTGGAAACCCTTCATTTGACTATTGCCAAAGCTTTTGGTTTCGACGGGATGGAAATGGCATCCTTTTACAGATCGGATGACGATTGGAACCAAGGAGATGAGATCCCTTTATTTAATATGTCTGAGGCTGGTGAAGGAATTTCTATGCAGAATTGTTTTATCAGAAAGACACTACCCTTTGAAAATGATAAACTGATTTACGTTTATGATTTTATGAGTATGTGGACGTTTTACGTGGAGGCTCTAGAAATCTCAGAAAAAACGGATCAAGATCTTCCAAAAACTATTTTATCTGTAGGAGAAGTACCTGCAGAAGCTCCTCAAAAAGAGTTTGTTGCCGAATTTGATGATGAATTTGATGATGAATTCGATTCTGATTTTGGAAATGAGTTTGAAAGTCTGGACGATCTAGATTTTGACAACTTTTAACGTTTCACATTCCAACATTCTAGCTTTCCATTTGTAACATATTTGTATATTGGTCGTCATACAATCAATTAACCAACAGATACATACTTGGAAACAATCTTATCTTTAAAGAACCTCGACAAAAAATACGGAAGGGTTCATGCTGTGAATAATCTGTCTTTTGACATTCAAAAGGGCAACGTCTACGGAATTTTAGGTCCGAACGGAAGTGGAAAATCAACAACTTTAGGAATCATTTTAAATGTGGTAAATAGAACCTCTGGTGATTTCACCTGGTTCAATGGAACAATGTCTACTCACGACGCGTTAAAACGCGTTGGAGCAATCATTGAAAGACCTAACTTCTATCCATATATGACTGCTGTGCAGAACTTGGCACTGGTATGTAAGATCAAAGGGATTGATACTGCCAATATTGAGGAAAAGCTAAAGATTGTAAACTTACATGACAGAAAGGATAGCAAGTTTAGAACCTTTTCATTAGGTATGAAACAACGTTTAGCAATTGCTTCGGCATTGCTAAATAATCCTGAAATATTAATCCTTGATGAACCTACAAATGGTTTAGACCCTCAGGGAATTCATGAGATTAGGCAAATAATAAAATCCATTGCCAAGAATGGAACAACTATTTTATTAGCCTCTCACCTATTAGATGAAGTTGAAAAGGTTTGTTCTCATGTTGTTGTAATAAGACAAGGAGTTAAATTATATAGTGGTCGAGTTGATGAGATGACCGCATCAAACGGTTTATTTGAATTGAAATGTGATTCAGACGAGTCCAAATTAATGGCATTACTGGAAGGACATTCTTCTATCGGAAGTGTGCGCAAGGAAGATGAGTTGATCATTGCTAATCTTAGTACAAAGATGGAAGCAACAGAGATCAATAAATTTCTGTTTGAAAAGGGAGTTACTCTATCTCATTTGGTAAAAAGAATGCCAAGTTTAGAGCAACAGTTCTTAGAATTAACGGACAATAACTAATCAAAAAAATCAGCCATGTTAAGACTTCTACAAATAGAATTACATAAAATTAGATATAATAAAGCAAGTAAGGTATTGTCCATCATTTACTTCGGATTACTTACTTGTATTGCTTTGATCGCAGCGATTCGATTCGATTTCGCTGGATTTAGATTTGACATAACCACAACAGGGATATTCAACTTCCCTTATATATGGCATTTTAATAC
>CAZDKB010000011.1:7157-38911 GCA_964505885.1 uncultured Flavobacterium sp. | reverse complement strand
TTTTTTCAAAAATGGAAGGGATGTGGGACTATACTGCGACACCTGTAATATAAGTCTCTACAAAGTCTACAATCTTATTTTTTAGTCTCTCTGAGGTAGATGATCTTTCTTTCAGTGATGGTCTTTTATTTAACATGTCAATTAGATCATCTCTAAGTGGTTCCTTTTCGGTAAAGAGGTAATCACCAATCACTTTTTCAAGTTTACCCTTATCTAACTTCTCTTCATCAACCAATCTATCGATGTATTCCGATCGTTCTTTATCCCAAAACTTTTCGAATTCCTCAGGGATGTTGTCACTGTCCTCTATGTGAGGTAGATTTTCATCAATGAACTTCTCGATTAATTCTCTTTTACTTCTAAGATCGGACTGACCTGAGATGATTTCAATGATTTTCTTCTTCTGTTTCTCATGTTCATCAACAGGACTATTCTTAAGGGTAGATAAGAGATTTAGGATGTAGGAGACGTTTATTTCATCTCTATGAATGAGTTCTAACTCAAAGTCAATATCGTTAATGATTGACACTTTCTCCTTTGGGTCTCCCTTATGTCTGTCATAGAGGTCTAAGTACTTACTCTTGAAGTCTTCAAATTCCTGTTCCCCCATTTCAGTTTCATTCATCTCGAACTCAGTGAAGGTGTTCAGGACGTTTCTAACACGCATCAGATCTCTAAAGAGTTTGATGAACTCAAATTGATCATCCTCTCGAACCAAGTCATTCACACTGTCAACATCGGGAGTTAATTTGGTAAGGTTGTAATACGCCTCGTTGAATTTCTGTAGGTAAACCTCGTAAGGTTCCATTATAATTAGATCCTTGTTATCCAAGTTGGAGAATAACCGAATCGCATCATCTGTTTGTTTCTTTAGGTTTCTAAAGGATACGATATTCCCCTGTGATTTCAATTCTCCAAAAATTCTATTGGTTCTTGAGTACGCCTGAATCAATCCATGGTACTTTAAATTTTTATCGACATATAGGGTGTTTAATAATCTACTATCGAATCCTGTAAGAAACATATTGACCACCAACAGAACATCGATCTGACGTTCTTTTACTTTCCTTGCAATATCATTGTAGTAGTTGTAGTACGACTGATTGTCCTTTGTTGTGAAATTGGTTCCGAAGGTCTTGTTATAATCTCCAATGAAGTTTTCTAAGTAATCCCTCGAGTGTTGCGTAACATATTCCGTCTCAGGTTCCGCTGCAACAGAAAACTCATCACCAAAATTTCCGAGGGTGTCCTTATCATCCTCGTTAGATTGGTAGGAAAAGATGGTCGCGATCTTTAGATTGTGATCTCCTTGATCCTGTTTCCTCTTGAAGATTTTATAATATTCCACCAATACCGATACACTCGCAACACAGAAAATTGAGGTGAATTTTCTACTGTGGGTCTTCCTATCGTGATTACTAATGATGTAGTCTACAATCCCCTCCAATCTTGCAGGGGAATTCATCACCTCAGTCTCATCAATATCTTCAACATTGATATCGACTACGTCATCTCTCATTTTGAAGGTACTGATGTACTCAACGGAGAATTTCAGTACGTTCTCATCTCTAATTGCGTCCGTAATCACATACTTGTGCAGACACTTATCAAACAACATGGTGGTTGTTCGTTTACCAAATTCATTTGACCCTGCGTTCTCCTCAAAGATGGGTGTACCCGTAAATCCGAACATCTGAGAACTTGGAAAAAACTTTCTAATCTCCTCATGGGTCTTTCCAAACTGACTTCGGTGACATTCATCAAAAATGAATACCACTTTTTTATCCGAAAGACCTTCAACCCTTGACTGGTATCTATTCTTGGTGATCGCCGTGTTTAACTTCTGAATGGTAGTAATAATCAGTTTGGTGTCACCCGCCAGTTGGTTTGCGAGGGTATTGGTATTGTTAGTCCCGTCAATACTCCCTTTCGAGAAAGAGTTAAACTCCTTGGTGGTTTGATAATCCAAGTCCTTACGGTCTACCACAAATACCACTTTATGTACGTTGGGAAGTTGCGTTAGGATCTGCGCCGTCTTAAATGAGGTAAGAGTTTTACCACTTCCTGTTGTGTGCCAGATGTACCCAAATTTATCGGTTGATTTAACCCGTTCTACGATGTTTTCTGTTGCATAGTACTGATAGGGTCTAAGAACCATTAAAACCTTCTGTGTTTCGTTTAAAACGATGTATTTGGTGATCATTTTGGACAGGTGACACGGTTCCAAAAAGATGTCGGTGAATTTAGAGAGTTGGGTGATCAGTTTATTGTTTTCATCACTCCAATAAAAGGTCTGTTTAAACGACCGTTCCTTAATTGGATTGTTTGCGTAGTACTTGGTATTGACACCGTTTGAGATGACGAACAGTTGGATGAATTGGAAGAGTCCATGACCTGCACCGTAGGAGTGTCTTTCGTAACGGTTGGTTTGATTAAAGGCCTCTTTAAGTTCTAACCCTCGTCGTTTAAGTTCTATTTGAACGAGGGGTAATCCGTTTACCAAGATGGTCACATCGTAACGATTTTCGTAATGACCTTTCATGGTAATCTGATTGGTCACCTGAAACTCATTCTGACACCAAAACTGTTGATTGATGAGTTCAATAGTTTTAGTCTCGTTCTTATCGTTGATGTATGGAACACGATCTCTCAGAGTTTTAGATCTCTCAAAGATGTTCCCCTTGTTGATGTAGTTGAGAATCTGTTTGAACTCATTATCCGTGAACTTGGTTTTGTTGTGTTTTTCAAGTTGAGATTTAAGGTTCAAGACCAAATCCCCCTCGTCTGCAATCGCGACACGGGAGTAACCCAAATCAACTAATTGGTCTACCAAGTTTTGTTCTAATATGAGTTCAGGTTGTTTTGTCATCTACACAAACATTTTTTGAAGGAGACCCTTTTTCCAAGTCTTTGATTTGTCAATATGGGTATCCAATAATTCTAATTGTTTGTCAATTGAAAAAAGAAAATTTGAAATTTTCAATTGTTCTTTTTTCTCAGGGATTTGTATGGTGAAAGACGATAATTTTTCTTTGGTTATGGTTTTAATTGTTCCTCCTGGTGCTCTTCTTTTTTCTATTTCGAAAAGTCTGTAAAGTTGATAAACGAAAAAGTATTTATCCAAATAACCATTAAGTTCTTTAAAAATCAACAAAGTTCTATCTACGTATGAATCATATTGTGTAATTGCAACTCTGCCGATTGAACCTTGTATAGTTATTACAACACTTTCTTTAGGAACAAAAACACTTTTGGGTTCTGCAAGAGAACTTATTTTTTGTTTAGTTTGAGGTTTAAGTTTAAAATTTTCTCCAACATCAAAAACTTGAACGAAAGGTTTACCGTTAATATCGTCGTACCATTCAGGTAATCCGTAAGGTTGTGGGAAACTACCTCGTCTAAACTTTGAAATTTCATCTAATCTCTTTTCGTCCCAATCAGGAAAGTCGTTCCCGTTGTCGTCTTTAAATCGAATCTCTTGGTTGAAGATCTTTTTCATCACCCCCTTTTTATAGGTTTCCAAAAGAGTCTTTTTCTTTTCTAAGAGTTCAATTCGTTTGTCTACCGCAGTCAGGAAGTCCGCAATTTTTTGTTGTTCGGGGAGAGAGGGGATGTTTACATTAAAATTGGATATGTTTTCTTGAGACAAAGTAGGTATAGTTCCGCCTACAACCATCGTCTTAATTTGTTTTTGAACTGAACTTAAGGTTGTAAGAGTAAACAAAAAGAAGGGATTTATTTTAGTTGGTTTAAGAACAACAAGTTGAGGGTTTATTGTTGACTTTTCAGGCAAACACTTTATTAATCCCGATTTTCCGAAGGAAGATCCTGTTTTTACCAAGATTGTAAATCCTTCTTCAACCATAATTTCAGGTGATTCAAAATATTTCTCCCAAGTTATGTAGGTCGAATTGTCATAACTTAAGTTACCATCTGAATCTATATTTGATGGACTTAATGAAATAGATCCCTCTCCTTTACTAACAATATCATTAGTTGTATATCCTCTATACCCTATTCTTCCTTTAATATCAATTAAATCTCCAAGTCTATTATTAACCCATTCTGAGTCAAATTCATGAAACCTCAATCTTGGTATGTTTTTTACCTCACTCATATTAAAATGGAGTTGAGATATTAAGTTCTTTGCAGAACGATTGAATGGTTTGATTGGTTTCAGTTAGATCTTTTTCTAAAGATTGAATTTCACCTGAAACTTGTTCTAAATCCACATCTTCCTCCTCTTCAAAGGTATCCACATAACGAGAGATGTTGAGATTGAATTCATTTTCCTCGATTTCTTCGAGGGTTACAACTGAACTGTACTTGTCAATAGATTCACGGTTGCGGTAAGTGTTTACGATGAGTTCTACATCTTCATCCCTTAGTGCATTTTGATTTCCTTCCTTAATGAAATGATCGTCTCCACTCGCATCAATAAAGACGATATTATCATCCTGTTCGCGACACTTCTTCAATACAAGTATACAGGTTGGGATACCTGTCCCGTAGAAGATGTTTGAGGGTAATCCGATCACTGCATCCAAATAATTGAGATCGTATATTAGATACCTTCTAATTACTTCCTCAGAGGATCCTCTAAACAATACTCCGTGTGGTAAAACGCACGCCATTGTTCCATTGTCCGCCAACTGATAAACCATGTGTTGAACGAACGCAAAGTCCGCCTTAGATTTTGGTGCAAGTCTCCCGTATTGGGAAAACCTTTCATCTGAAGAGAATAATGGGTTCGCATCACTCTTCCATTTAAGAGAGAATGGTGGATTCGCAACAATACCCTCAAATCGTTTATTGAGGTGTTGTGGTTCTTCTAAAGTATCCTCTTGACGAATATCAAAATCACGGTAGTGAACCCCGTGTAGTATCATGTTCATTCGCGCCAAGTTGAAAGTGGTTCGGTTGAGTTCCTGTCCATAGAACTCACCAACTTCAACTTCTCTCGCAACGCGAAGTAATAAAGATCCTGAACCGCAGGTTGGATCGTACACACTCTTTAGTTTGGTTTTACCTGTCGTAATGATCTTGGATAGGATCTTAGATACCTGTTGAGGAGTATAAAATTCTCCTGCAGACTTTCCTGCACCTGACGCAAACTTCGCAATCAGGTACTCGTACGCATCACCAATAACATCACTCTCAACTTCATCTAATCGGAAGTCAATTTCATCCAAATAGGTTAGGATGTTGACGATGATCTCATTTCGTGCGTTGGGAGTTCTACCCAACTTAGTTGAGTTGAGATCTAAATCCTCGAATAGTGCGTTGAAGTCATCCTCACTTTCTGTACCTGAGGTTGATTGTTCAATATGGTTGAGAACAGATTGAAGATCATCCAATATGTAAGAGTTGGAGTTACCTCTTTTTGTGATTGACGAGAACAGTTCATCGGGTTTTAGGAAATACCCTAACGAAATAAGACTTTCTTCTTGAATTGCGTCGAGTGTATCCTGATCCTTTACCAATTCGAAATCGGTAACCGATTCCCCCTGCAGTAATTCATTTGCGTATAAATGTTGTTTTTCACTTAGGTACTTGTAAAAGATAAATCCAAGGATGTAGTCGCGGTAATCATCGGGATCTACTTTACCTCTTAGTAGGTTTGCGATCCCCCACAATTGCGCATCAAGTTGGCGTCTCTGTTCTTCTGACATAGATTGTTATAATTTATTACCCGATTTTGTTATTGATTAACTGGTCAGGTGTTACTTCTAAAATTTTTGAAATCTCAAATAGTGTACGAATTGAGGGTTGAGATTTTTGGTTGCACCATGCGTTAATTGTTACTACCGATACTCCCATCAAATCAGATAATCTCTTTTGAGAGATATCTTTTTCCTCCAATACCAACTTAATTCTGTTGTACTGCATACGCAATTGAGTTTTAACAAATATAAAAATATTAAGGTAATTCTTATATAACTTTTACCTTAATTTAACTACAGGTTACCTGTAACCTGAAAGGATTGAGATTTTAATGAGGTCCTCTTCAACTTTATTCCAAACGTAATCAGGTGTTCTTTCCTTGCAGGAAAGAATTTCTTCAGGAGAAGTGATCGTTTGAAATTCACGATGGTTTGGAAACTGTTTTCTAATCCCTTCTCTCAATTCTCTTTTCAATTCATCATTTTTGGATTCACCGTAGTCAATATTCTTTTTACCAATTTGATTTATCAATTCTCTATTATCAATAATCTCTTCTGTTTTTACTGTTACCTTTTCTCTATTACCAATTAACTTTTTACTGTTGTCAGGTTTTTGTGGGTTACCAAAAAACCCACTGGGTTCTTTTGGGTTTTCTAATGAATCCGCAGGTACTTCCACAACATCAATAACTTTCTGAGGTCGACCTCCTTTTTTTCCATTTTCTCGATTCCTTTTAACTCTTTCTTCATGTTTTTTGATGTTTGCGTCCAATCCATGTAAGACACCATTCCACAATAATTTGTCTTCGTTTGACTCCAACAACACCTCTCCACCTTGGTCGTAGGAGATCAGATTGTTTATAAATTTTCTGAGTGTAGAATCGTCAATTATATCGATAGACGATTTCCATGAGTGATAGAATAAGAATGATTTTTTTTGAGTTTTCATATTTAAAAAAAATTAATCCCCAAATGAAAAAGTGTCCCTTTCAATCACTTAATCAAATGAGGATTTTTTAGTTTTTTATTTATTCAATTGAAAGGGATAAGTAACTAATACACTTTTAAATTTTAAGAATCAACCCCTTTTGGTGTATTGCAATGTATTTATTGTAAAATACTTATTAACATGAGAAAATCACTTGACAGAAAACTCGTCGTCCGTATCACGGAAGATCAGTACCGCAGACTACAACAGAACATCCTTGATGACAAGGTTTCAATGTCTCAAGTCATCCGTGAGGCGTTACGTAATAAATTGAACAAAATCGAAATCGATGATACGTGGAAAAGAAAATTTAGGATTTGATTACTGGTGCAGACACCTTCCAACCGAATTTGAAATAACTCCGTGGGAGAGACAACAGTTGAGAGAGTACTTTGTACAGGATCTCGGAATGATTCATGATCAAGAGTTAGACTATCAATCCGACCAACTCAAATTACTCATTGATTTTGGACGCAGAATGAATTATTTCTTGTCGGAGTAAAAAGGGGGTCAGGTTTAAAGAAAAGTACTTGTAAATCGACTCAAAAGGGTTTAAATCGTTGATCTAAGAAATTAATCAACTGTAGGGATCTATACCTTGTAGCGAATAAGACCACTTTTTTTCAAATTTCTGTGAATCGATTTGAATTTATTACGCGCGTAGACTTTTGCGGCGTATTCAAGGGGGTTATTGTCATATCCTACTTTTCGGTGGTATAACTCATAAATCATTATACTTTTTTTGGTTGACAAGAACACCGAGTGATGAATCTCTTCAACAAGGGTATGGATCCATGAATGTACACTATCCAAATTACGGTGATAGAGGATAATAGTATGGTTTCCCTGATTATAACACCCCCTCAACTCGACATTAGGTTCATAGTTAAATTTAATATTCAGATTCTCGACAGTGACTCCTAAGTCGTCTTGAATGTAGGTAATGACATACTCACAAACTTGAATTTTACTGGTGCAGATATCGTCAATTGAGAAAATGTGTTGGGGTATAAGAAGTTTGATAAGAATTAGTAATGAAAGAATTCCCATAACAACCCAATAACCAATCACCAATAAGTCCCACATCCCTTCCATTTTTGAAAAAATTTTTTTGACGGTACTGAACCCCTATTACCGTAACCGTTTTTTACCCCATTTAAGGGGGGATACGGGGGGAACCCCTCCCGCGGGGGGAGGACAATATATATCTATTGATACAACCACCACAGTTATTGATGGATTATCTCTGCGGATTAGAATTGAGAAGGGAGATCCTAAACACCACGGTCCTGATCACAGAATGTAGTTGGCGTAACCCACCACAGGTATAACGATATAACGGTTAGTAGGTAAATAAGTGAATCCGCGGGGGAACTAATAATACCATTAGTATTATTCCAACTGTTATAACAACAAGTATCACCCATCATAGATCCTCTTCAATTGTAGTTGGCGGGAATACTGATGTGATAAATAGGAACCGTAACCCAATACCATTAAATTTGTCTCAAATCAGTACTCAAAACTCGATTACGTTGGAATATTTGCGACCTGAACGAATTTGAGAGGTTTTTTGAAACATTAAAATTGACACTCAATTAATTGATATTCAATATCTAATAACAGTTGAGTGAGTGGTTAGGTTACGACTCCTTACGTCTCCACCTAAGCCCTACGAAGTTCCGAGTTTAGAAGGAACGAAGTAGGGCCTTTTGACAAGTCAATTTCTTTTTTAAATTCCTTTAAGAGCTTCGGAGGACACGTCCTGTTTTCTTTAATTAGGTAACATTATCTCTTTTTAAACACATCAGTTAAAAGAATGATCTTACCGTATGCAGTTTACATTTTAAAATGTAGCGATGGGAAAATCTATACAGGATTCTCAGAAGACCTAGAACAAAGGCTAAATTCTCATCTAAATGGTGAAGTCAAATTCACCAAATCAAGATTGCCCGTTCGACTTATCCATGTATCATACTTCAAAGAAAAGATCAAAGCATGCAATTTTGAACGATATCTAAAAACCGGATCTGGAATTGCATTTCGAAATAAACGATTCATCTCTTAAGATAAATTGGTAAGTCGAGAACAACGTAAGTTAATCTCGGCGTCTCCACCTACGCCCTACGAAGTTCCGAGTTTAGAAGGAACGAAGTAGGGCCTTTTTTTAACCCTAAGTTCTATATTAGATTCCAACATGGGCTTCGGAGGACACGTTCTACGCCCTACGAAGTTCCGAATTTAAGAGGAGCGAAGTAGGGCCTTTTTTTAACACTTTAAGTTAAATACTCTTAAATCAGTGTTAAATTCAAAATCTCGAGTAATCTTTTTGAGATATGAGCGTCTTTATAATAGATAAGATCCTCTTATCATTCTTTTTCATAGCAATTTTTCCCACTCAATTTCTGAGTGGGTTTTTTGTTTTATCTTGCCTGAATCAATTCCCTATCTTGAAAAGAGTTATTGTTTCTGTATCTAATGATCTTGTCACGGATCAACGAGTTTTTAGGACCTGTCTTACTTTAGAAGAACAAGGTTTTAAGGTTCTATTGGTAGGAAGAAAGAAAAAATCCAATCAAAAGGTCAATAGAAGTTACAAGACAAAAAGGTTGAAACTTCTGTTTCATCGTGGTTTTTTATATTATGCAGAATTCAACATAAGATTATTCATTCTTTTACTTTTTTCAAAAAAAGATATTCTTTTCTCCAATGATCTAGACACTCTTGTGCCTAATTATTTGATCTCAAAGTTATCGGGAGCAAAATTGATCTTCGATAGTCATGAATTATTTTCAGAAGTACCAGAGATCCAGAACAAGAAGTTTGTGAAATCAGTCTGGTTGAATATTGAGAACTGGATTCTACCAAAATTAGATCATGTGATTACGGTTAGTCCTTCTATCAAAACACATTACAAAAAACACCATGGAATAGAATCTACAGTTGTTCGCAATGTTCCCATGGAATTAGCTATTAGACCGAAAAAATTTCCATTTTCTACAAAGAACAAAAAAGTGATATTATATCAAGGATCCGTTAACCTTGGACGCGGACTAGAACTTATGATTGATACTATGAAAAGTCTTGAGGATTATGTTTTAGTTATTGTCGGTGATGGAGATATTCTTAATACCTTGGAACATCAGGTTCTCACCAATGGGTTGGAAAATAAAGTAAAGTTCATGGGTAAACTTCACCCAAAAGAACTAAAAAGTTATACGCCAAATGCTTATGTAGGCATCAGCCTAGAAGAAGATCTTGGTTTGAATTATCGATATGCTTTACCCAATAAGTTGTTCGATTATGTTCAAGCTGAAATTCCGGTCATTGTTTCTAATCTTCCTGATATGAAAGAACTAGTAAATCAATATAAAATTGGCTCAATCCTCACCAAAAGAAATACGAAAGAACTAGCATCAATAATAGAAAATACCTCTAAAAAGAGCTTCAAAGAAAATCTAAGAATTGCAAAGCAAGATCTTGTTTGGGAAAAAGAAAAAGCAAAATTGGTTGCAGTACTTAACAGTTAGTTTTATTTTGGTCGCTCTATGACCAAAAGTCTACATCTCATATCATTTGATATTCCCTATCCTCCGGCATACGGAGGAGTTATTGATGTGTTCTTTAAGATCAAGGCTCTCTATAAACAAGGAGTTTCCATAAAGCTTCATTGCTTTCAATATGGCAAAGAAAAGCAGGAAGAGCTGAATAAATATTGCGAAGCGGTTCATTACTATAGTCGTAATTCTTATTTCAATAGTCTTCTATCGAATGACATACCTTTTAGTGCTAAAAGTAGAGGAAACGAAGATCTCATCTCAGAGCTTGAGAAAGACAATGACCCGATTCTTTTCGATGGTTTACACACAACTTATGTTCTTCATTTATCTGATTTTAGCAATAGGGATCTTTATTTGAGAGCTCATAATGTTGAACACAGATTCTTTAAAGGACTTTCAAAAAGTGAATCAAATATTTTCAAAAGGAATTTCTTTAAACAAGAGTCCAAAAAATTAAAGAAATACGAATCCATCATTTCTAAAATGAAGAATGTATTCACCATCTCTCCTTTGGAACAAGAGTACTTCAAAAATAAATATGGAGAAAAATGTATTTACGTTCCCGCCTTTCATGATGATGAAATTCATTCTAAATTCAACAATAAAGGAGATTTTGTCTTGTACCACGGAAATGTTCTCGTTTCTGAGAACGTAAGAGCGGCCCTTTATCTCATAGATGTCTATAAGAACAGTAAATATGATTTAGTAATAGCAAGTTCCTACTTTAATGATGAGGTATCGAAAGAGATTTTAAAATATGAGAACATCAGGTTTCATAGTCTAGAGAATCCCAATGATCTGACACGATTATTTGAAAATGCCCATATTAATGTGCTTCCAACCTTTCAAAATACCGGGATCAAGTTGAAATTATTAAACACTTTGTACCAAGGAAAATTTATCATTGCCAATGATTTTATGGTAAAAGACACGGGGTTAGAATCGCTTTGTGAACGAGCCAATAGCAAAAGTGAATTTCTTTCAAGAACAGAAGAACTCTATCAAAAAGAATACACTATAGCTATGTTAAAAAATCGTCTTAAGGTTCTCTCTGATCTAAGTCCAAATGCAGGTGCTAAAAAAATAGTAGATATAATATTTAAGAACTAGCCGCCATTTCAATTAGCTCGCCTCCCTCACATTTAATGGTCTTTTGTTTAAATTTAACTATCAAAGCATAATCATGTGTGGCCATTAAAACACTTTTCCCACTTTGATGGATCTTGTTCAAAACTTCCATAACCTCAATTGAGGTCTTAGGATCTAAATTACCCGTGGGTTCGTCGGCTAAGATTAGGTCTGGATCATTTAACAGGGCTCTCGCGATAGCAACTCTTTGTTGTTCTCCTCCCGACAATTCAAAAGGTTTTTTGTAGTATTTGGTCTTCATACCCACATTCTGCAATACCTCTTCAATCTTTTGCTTGATCTCTTCCTTGTCTTTCCACCCAGTTGCTTTTAGAACAAAAGCCAGGTTGTCAAATACGGTTCTATCGTTTAGTAATTTAAAATCTTGAAAAACAATACCAATTTTTCTTCTAAGAAATGGGATCTCCTTTTCTTTAAGTTTCTTAAGATCGAATCCAACTATGGTTCCTAAACCTCTTTGAAGTTTCAGATCTCCATATAGCGTTTTCATAAGACTGCTTTTTCCACTTCCCGTCTTACCAATCAAGTAGAACCACTCCCCTTTTTCGATCTTAAGATTCACCTTAGATAGCACCAAATTATCTCTTTGATAAATGTCGGCATTCTCTAAATGTAAAATCGGATCCTCCATGAAATTGCGTTTAATGCAAACCTACATAATTTTCTTAATAAAAATTCATGGATTTCATGCTCGAATTCGTCGTAAAGCATAAATCTATTTTTATTTTTGAGATAGATTTTAATTTTAAAATCCAACAAAAGAAAATTTTTTACGTTATCTGTTTTAAATAGCAAAAAACTCCCAAATGAAATTTCGATTTTTTGATCTCAAACTAACCTTACTGTTTTTTACTATACTTTCGGCAAGCGCTTATTCTCAGCAATCTGAAATAGACATCAATTTAACCGCAGATTATAATCATGCGATAAAGCTCTTTAATAGTAAAGCTTATGCTGCTGCTCAAAAATCATTTATTGAAGTCTCTGAGAACGCGGACAACCGAATGCGATTGAAGGCAGACGCCGACTATTTCGATGCCATGTGTGCCATTCGTTTGAATCAGACAGATGCTGACAAAAAGGTATTAAACTTTGTTGAAAATCATCCGAATAGCAATAAAAAAGACAAAGCCTATTTCAATGTTGGAAACTATTATTTCGCCAACAAAAGAGCTTCTTATGCTTTAAAATGGTATTCGAAAGTAAACCTTGATGCTCTTTCTGAGGCCAATCGCAAGGAATTGAACTTTAAAATGGGATATGCATTTCTATCGACCAGAAATCTTGATTTGGCCCGAAACAAATTTGTATCTCTGATTAACGATCCAATGTATGGTAATGATTCAAGGTATTATTTTGGATACATCGCGTATAAGCAGGAAGATTATGACATCGCCGAAAAGACCCTTGAAGAGATTGCAAATGATCAAGCCTATAAAAGTGAAGTTACCTATTACCTATTGGACATTAGTTTCAAGGCTGGCCGATTTGAGAAATGTATTCAAGTTGGAAAAAAGCTACTCGAGCAGGCAAAGCCAAAAGATCAATCAGAAATCTCTAAAATTGTGGGAGAAAGTTATTTCAACTTAAAACAATATCAAGAAGCTATACCTTTCTTAAAAGCTTATCGCGGTAAAAAAGGGAAGTGGAACAACACCGATTTTTATCAGTTGGGATACGCTTATTTCAAGCAAAATGATTTTGAGAATGCTGTTAGCTATTTCAATAAGATCATTGATGAAGAGAATAACGTTTCTCAAAAAGCCTATTATAATTTAGGAGAGTGCTATTTGTATTTAGAGAAAAAATCTGAGGCTTTAAACGCTTTTAAAAGTGCAAGTGAAATGGATTTTGATCTCAAGGTCAAAGAAGATGCAGCTCTTAACTATGCAAAATTGAGTTATGAGGAAGGTAATCCTTATCGAAGTGTTGCAGACATATTACAAGATTTCTTAAGAGATTACCCAAAAAATCCGAGCTATAATGAGATTAATGGATTGGTAGTAACCTCCTATCTATATCAACAAGACTATCAAGGGGCTTTGGATTATTTAGCCAAGAACAAGACCAAACAAAATGAAGAGTTCACCTATGAAGTATCTCACTACAGAGCAATTCAATTATTTAATGAAAATAAGATCCAAGAGTCTGTCCCATATTTTGTTCAAGGAATCAAATCCGTGGATAATTCGATCAAAGCAAAATCTCAATATTGGAATGGAGAAGCCAATTATAGATTAGGTAATTTTCAAGAGGCAGTTGATCAATTTATAGAATTCAAAAACAATAGAAACGCCAAAAGCGAAGAAGAATACAAAGTAGTAGACTATCATATTGGTTACAGTCATTTCAAATTAAAAGATTATTCAAACGCGGTAAAAGCATTCCAGTTATTCGTGCAGTCTCAGAATGAAGATATGAGTATGAAGGATGATGCCATTATTCGCGCAGGAGATTGTTATTTCGCTTCTAGAGATTATGAAAATGCAATCAATTCGTACAGAATTGTAGCCGATCAGTTTGGAACCGGTGCAGATTATGCTCAATATCAAATGGGGATGAGTTATGGTTTTCTTAAGAACAATGAAAAGAAAACAGAACAGCTTGAACAACTCTTAACGAATTTCGAATTGTCTAATTTCAAAGACGATGCTTTGTTTCAACTAGGAAACACATACGCGGCAATGAAGGACAATGAAAAATCACATGACGCTTATAAACGACTGTTTAGAAATCATCCTAGAAGTTCCTATAATCCTAGAGCCTTGCTAAGAGACGGTCTGTTGTATTATAACGATAGTGAAAACAGAAAAGCCATCTCAAACTTTAAAGAAATCGTTTCTAAGTTTCCAAATTCTGAAGAAGCCAAAGAAGCTGTCTCCAATGCAAGAAATGTATATGTTGATATCGGTGCCGTTGATGAATATGCAAATTGGATAAAAGATATCGATTTTGTTAGTGTGCCTAATGCAGATTTAGATAAAGACACCTATACCTCGGCAGAAAACAAATATCTAGAAAACGATATTCCAGAGGCCATTACAAGATTTAAAAAGTACATTCAAGCATTTCCTAATGGTTTGAGTGCCTTAAAAGCCAATTTTTATCTGGCCCAATTACTTGTAAAGTCGAATGCACAGGAGGATGCTATTCCTAACTACCAATATGTAGTGAATGCTCCACAGAGTGAATACAGTGAAGAGGCATTGAACAAACTTTCTCAAATCTACTTAGAGAAAGAAGAATGGGCACAAGCGATTCCCTTATTAGAACGTTTAGAACAAGAAGCAAACTTTCCTCAGAATATTTTATACGCACAAAGCAATTTAATGAAAGGTTATTATCAGTCTGGTTTGTTTGAAAAAGCAGTTACTTATGCAGAAAAGATTTTAATCAAAGACAAGATTGATGCAACAGTAGAATACGACGCAAAGATCATCATCGCTAGATCTGCTTTTCAGACCGAAGATTTTCCGAAAGCCGAAGAATTCTATCTTGAAGTTGAAAGAAATGCCCGAGGTGAGCTTAAGGCAGAAGCCCTTTATTACAGCGCCTATTTCTTAAACTCAAAGAAAAAATATGCCGATTCGAATAAGGTAATCCAAACCATCACTTCAGACTATTCTGCCTATAAGTATTGGGGAGCAAAGAGTTTTATCATTATGGCAAAAAATTATTACGCCTTAGAAAACAATGACCCTTATCAAGCTACTTATATTTTAGAAAATATCATCAAGAATTTTATCCAATTTGAAGACATTGTGAATGACGCAAAGAACGAATTGAAGAAAATCAAACTCAACGAAGCTAAGACCAACAACTCAGTAACGACCCCTAAAAATTAAGACCGATGAAAAAAAGCATATTATTATTCTTTTTATTGGCTTCTGTGGTTGCAGTAGGTCAAAGAAAATCGAAAAAAGACAAGAAAAAAGATACCATTACTCCTACAGTAGTAACGGTAATCACATCCTATACTCCGACTATTGCTGATGCATTTAAGATCAAGAAAAGTCCGAGAATTGTTCTAAGTAAAAACACCGCAAAACAGAAACTTAGTTATTCTATTTTCTCCGCTCCTGTAGCTTCTACATTTATTCCCAAAAGTGGAGTGGTGAAAGGAATTGATGTAGGTAAAAAAGAGCGTTTATATGATAATTACGTAGCCGCAGGATTTGGAAATTATACCACTCCGTTTGTTGAGGCATTCTTACATCAAAACAGGAAGTTTGAGGACGACTTCGGAATTTATTTGAAGTATATTTCTTCTGAAGACGGAGTTGAAAATACTCCTTTAGACAATGGTTATAGCAATTTGAAAATAGGAGCCTATTATCTTCAAGAAGATCGATATTTTACTTGGAAAATCGGTGGAAATATAGAAAGGAACACATACAATTGGTACGGTCTTCCCGAAATCACTTTTGATGCTCACTCGATTGCCAGTATTCTTGAAGAGCAGAAATACGGGTTTTATGAATTGGAAGGAGAGATCTTATTTGAAGATTCCATGATCGACGACATTACCGCTTCTTTAAGCATGTTTGATGATAATTTTGGTAGTAAAGAGATCCGTTTCAAAGTGAATCCGAATTTCCAACTCCCGATGAAACGATTCAATAGAAGATGGAGTGATCTGAATTTAAAAACAGAGATCGATTATCTGCAGGGTGAATTCGAGCAAAATTATACGGATGCAACAAATATTTCTTATAGCTTTTTAAACATTGGTTTGAATCCGACTTATCGTTTCGAATGGAAAGACCTGAATGTTAAATTGGGAACCAAGGCTTATGTCTCTTTTGATATGGAGAATAGCCTTACGGATTTCTTGGTGTATCCTGATGTGCAACTTACCTATCCACTAGTCTCTAATTTGGCAAATATTTATGTTGGTGCTGGTGGAGATCTACATATGAACTCTTTTAGAGGGTTTACAGAGGATAACCCTTTTGTTTCTCCTACCCTATTTCTCACAACAACCAATGAGCAATACAATCTCTTTGGAGGTATCAACGGAAAGTTTTCTTCAGATGTTAACTTCGATATAAAAGCGAGTTATAAAAGTGAAGAAGACCGAGCTTTATTTATTCGAAACAACTCGAAATCTAATGGTGTTTTCGATCCATTTGCCACACCTTTGTTAGGTTTTGAATATGGAAACTCTTTTGGTGTTGTTTATGATGATATCACAACACTTTCCATATTTGGTGAATTAGAAATTGACGTCACCAAACGATTGGTAATAGGAGGAAATATTCAGTATAACAATTATACAACCACCAACCAGTTAGCGGCTTGGAATTTACCTGAAATGGAAGGTGCCGTTTTCGGTAAATATAAAAATGACAAATGGTATGCTTCAGCCAATGTATTCTTTGTAGGTGAGCGATTAGACCTGATTTATAGTTCTACTTTTCCATCTACCATAAGTGCAATCGACACGTTAGATGCCTTTGTAGATGTGAATTTGAATGGGGGCTATCATTTTAATGATATGTTATCTGTTTTTGTAAAGCTCAACAATATCCTCAATAACGATTATCAGCGTTTTGCAAACTTCAATGTACAAGGATTCCAGGTATTGGGAGGTATTACTTATAAGTTTGATTTTTAAAATTGAAACGACGAAAATTTATTAAAAAATCTGGGCTCGGGCTTATCGGAGCTGGGTTACTATCCGGGTTTTATTCTTGGCAAATAGAACCTTTCTGGTTAGAATTTGTTCAGAAGAAAATGCCTATTAGGAATCTTCCAAAGGAATTGCAAGGTAAAACTTTGATGCAAATCAGTGATATCCATGTAGGAACTCGTTTTGATTGGAATTACTTAATTCAATCCTTCGAAGAAGCCAAAAAACTAAATCCAGATTTTGTTGTTTACACTGGCGATTATGTAAGCTATGAAAACAGCACACAACTCGATAATCTGAAAACAGTTATGAAATCGGTTGTGACTGGAAAATTAGGAACAGCTGCCGTTTTAGGAAACCATGATTATGGTGATAATTGGGCAGAGCCAGAAGTGGCCAATAAAGTGGTTCATATTCTTGAAAATGCAGGAGTAAAAACCTTACGGAATTCTCAATACAATTTTAACGGTCTCAACATTATCGGAATAGATGATTATTGGGCCATTAACTTTCATCCAGAACGAGTAATGAATTCTGTCGATTCGAACAAGGCCAACCTTGTTTTATGTCATAATCCTGATGTATGTGATCTTGATGTTTGGAACAATTATGAAGGATGGATCTTATCCGGTCATACACATGGTGGGCAGGTAAAACCCCCATTTCTAAACCCACCCATCTTACCAGTAAAAAACAAAAGATACGATGCAGGTGAAATTCCGCTCTCTGGGAATAGAACCTTGTATATCAACAGAGCACTAGGGCATCTCCATCAAGTTAGGTTTAACGTGAGACCTGAGATTACACTTTTCACATTAAGCTCTACACCTACCTAATTTATTCACTGATCATTATTCATTGTTAATTGATAATTGATCATTGTATAGATAACTTTCCGTATTTTTAGGGTTCGAAAACTTACACTTACTATACATGAAAAAAGTCCTTATCTGGGTGTTTGCTGCAGGATTCCTCTCTGCTTGTCAAAACCCAAACAGTTCCCCAATTGATTCGAAAACTTTATCTAGTGAAGAAAAAATCGATTCAACAAACATCAAACAAATTTTTAATAGTGCGCTCACTCAGGGAAAATCTTACGAGTGGCTTAGAGACCTGACTCAAAATGTTGGCGGCAGACTTTCTGGATCTCCAGAGGCTCAAAAAGCCGTTGAATGGGGAGAAAGAGTCATGAATGAAGTAGGATTGGATTCGGTTTGGTTACAACCCGTTATGGTTCCTCATTGGGTCCGTGGTGAAAAAGAAGAAGCCTATTATACCGTTAATGGAAAAAAACAAAATGTACCAATTTGCGCACTTGGTTTCTCAATTGCAACCCCTAAAAATGGAGTTACTTCTGAAGTGATTGAAGTTAAAAGCTTGGAAGAAGCCGAAGCCTTAGGTGATAAAATGAAAGGGAAGATTGTTTTCTTCAACAGGCCTTTTGACAATACACTGATCAATACATTTAGTGCTTATGGTGGTTGTGTAGATCAACGTGTGGCCGGCGCAGCTATTTGCGGAAAATACGGTGCTACCGGGGTGATCGTACGATCCATGACAAATAGCATTGACGATTATCCTCATACGGGTACTATGAGCTATAGAGATCTTCCAAAAGAGCAATACATTCCAGCTGCAGCAATTAGTTCGAGAGCTGCAGAAAATTTGAGCACCGATTTAAAAGCAAATCCAAACCTCAAATTCTACTTCAAACAAAGTTGTGAGAATTTACCAGATGCACCATCATTTAATGTTGTAGGTCAGATTACAGGTGCAGAATCTCCTGAAAAGGTAATTGTAGTGGGTGGTCATTTAGATTCTTGGGACCTTGGTGAAGGAGCTCATGACGATGGAACTGGTATTGTGCAGTCCTTAGAAGTTGCCTATTTGTTTAAAAAGAACAATATCAAACCGAAGAACACTATTAGAGTGGTTTTCTTTATGAATGAAGAAAATGGAACCAGAGGTGCCAAAGAATATGCTAGACTTGCAAAAGTGAATAAGGAAATTCATGTAGGAGGTTTAGAATCTGACGCTGGAGGACATACTCCGCGTGGTTTCTCTATTGATGCAAACTCATCAAATACGGAACTCGTGAAAAGCTGGAAAAAACTGCTTTCTCCTTATGGTCTTCACGATCTAGTTAAAGGAGGTAGCGGTGCCGACATTTCTCCTTTGAGAGACGATGAAGTAACTTTAGTAGGATATAGACCAGATAGTCAACGCTATTTTGATTATCATCATACGGCCCGAGACACCTTTGATAAAGTCAACAAACGAGAATTAGAATTAGGGAGTGCATCCATGACAAGTATTATTTATTTAATGGACAAGTACTTGTACAACAACACTCCGTTAAAACCATAAAATGGAGTTGTTTGTGATTATTTTGAAGTTTGTATTTGCAGGGTTCTTTGCTTTTGCCGGGGTCATGCATATAATCAAACCAAAGTTTTTCAAACATTTCATTCCGAAACCTCTCCCAAAGAATGCGGTAAATTACATCGTAGGAATCATTGAATTTGCACTTGGTATTGGATTATTGATTCCAGATTATATTCAACCCTCGGCAATTGGAATCATGATTCTTTTGGTTGCTTTTTTACCTATTCATATTTGGGATGTATGTAGAGAAAGACCTGCAATCGGTTCTAGAAGCCTAGCTTATATAAGAGTACCCATTCAGTTCTTACTATTTTATTTTGCTTATTTAATCTATCAACACACATGAAACGATTCATTTATTTATTATTTATCCCCCTAGCACTGATATCTTGCCAACAAGAAAAGGTAGATCTCATTGTTACCAATGCAAATATCTACACTGTAGATGAAGATTTTAGCAAAGCAGAAGCTTTTGCTGTAAAAGACGGAAAGTTCGTCGCAGTGGGTTCTGCTTCAGAAATCACTAATAAGTATACTTCTGAAAATACCATCGATGCTCAAGGTCAAACTTTGGTTCCAGGTTTAGTTGACGCTCATTGTCACTTTTACAGATTGGGACTTCAACAACAAAGAGTGAGTTTAGAAGGAACCAAAAGTTATGATGAAGTTCTTCAAAAAATCTCAGATTTTATTGATGAAAAGAACGTCGACTATGTAACCGGACGAGGATGGGATCAAAACGATTGGCCAGTAAAAGAGTTTCCTACCAAAAAGAAGTTGGACAAACTATTCCCAAGGACTCCAGTTGCTGTCAGACGAGTTGATGGACACGCACTTCTTGTAAATGAAGCTGCATTGAACTATTCTGGTTTGTCTGAAACTAATTTCCCTAAGCAAGTTACAGGTGGCGAATTCATTACCGATAAAAACGGAAAACTAACGGGAGTTCTTATAGACAGAGCCATGGATTTTATCAAGATCCCAGAAGAATCAACTAAAGAAGCTGTTGCTGGTGTTTTAGATGCACAAAAAATCAATTTTAGTTATGGTCTAACCACAGTTGATGATGCCGGACTCGGACAAAAAGAAATCGAATTAATGGATAGCTTGCACAAAACAGGTGATCTAAAGATTAGAGTTTATGCAATGGTCTCTGCCACTCAAAAGAATTTAGACTACTACATCAACAAAGGTATTTATAAAACAGACCGATTAAACGTTCGTTCGTTCAAAGTTTATGGCGATGGTGCACTTGGTTCAAGAGGGGCAGCCATGAAAGAACCTTATTCAGATCGTGATAATCATTTCGGAGCTTTGATATATCCACCAGAAAGATATGAGGAAATCGCGAAACAAATTGCTGCCTCAGACTATCAGATGAATACTCATGCTATTGGAGATTCTGCAAATTATTGGGTTTTAAAAGTATATGAAAATGCCTTAAAAGGAGTAAATGCCAAGGACAGAAGATGGAGAAATGAACATTCTCAGATCGTTGATATGAACGATTTTGAATTGTTTGAAAATGTAGTTCCTTCCATTCAGCCTACTCATGCTACATCAGATATGTATTGGGCAGGAGATCACGTAGGTGAAGACCGTATCAAAGGAGGATATGCCTTTAAAAAACTATTAGACACATACGGTTTAGTGGCCTTAGGAACGGATTATCCTGTTGAAAAAGTGAATCCGTTTTTAACTTTCTATGCTGCTGTTGTAAGACAAGATCTCGAAGGATACCCAGAAGGAGGGTATCAAATGGAAAACGCCTTGAGCAGAGAAGAAACCCTAAAAGGAATGACTATTTGGGCAGCTTACTCTAACTTTGAAGAGAATGAAAAAGGAAGTATTGAAATTGGAAAGTTTGCAGATTTTGTGATCCTTGACCAAAACATCATGGAAGTTGAAGGATCAAAAATCCCAAATACAAAAGCCATCACCACCTATTTAAATGGTGAAAAGGTATACTAAAATAAAAAGCGAGCTTAATAGCTCGCTTTTTATTTTTTATCTGATTCTTAATTGATCAGAATTCTCTTTGTTGTGCTACCACTGTTTGAGCTGACCTTTAAGAAATAAACTCCTGTTGACATTTGCGAAGTGTCGATCTTCAATGGATCTATTAGGCTCGTGTTTTTATTAAAATAAACGAGTTGACCGAGTGAATTAAACAATCTAACAGAGACATCTTCAGAGCGATCCCATGAAATGTTTAATTGAGCATCAGTCGGGTTAGGGTAGGCTGTTAATGAATTAAGAATGTGATTATCAGTGCTTAAAACTCCATCAGATCTAGGTGAACTCCATATTCCTCTTCCATAAGTAGAAACATACAGTTTATCATCCGCATAATTGATTTCCAATTCGGTAACTCGAACATTAGGTAATCTGTTGTTAAACAAGTTCCATTCAGTATATTGATCATCAATATAATAAACACCATAATCCATACCTAGGTACAATCCATCTCGGCCGTTATTATCCCACACCAAAGCAAAGGCCGTAAAGTTGGGTAAATTATCTGAGTAACCAGTCCATGTTAGACCTGCATCAGTGGAAAGATATACCTTTTCCGAACTCTGACTAACAGCAATAGCTACCTTATTTGGATCTGTAGGGTGAACTGCAATACTATTAATACTTCCCGCGAAACCAGACAAAAGACGCCAATCAGTAGCTCCTCCATCTATTGTTTTATACAAAGATGAGCCAACAGAAGCATAGATAATATCAGGATTGGAAGGTGCTAATTTAACCTGATCCGTAAAACCTCCAAAATCCTGGGAAATTGCTTCCCAATTACCTCCTTCATCTACGGATTTGAATACAGTAGAACCACCAAAATATAAATGACCATCTGAACCTTGTTCAAGAGGTGTTACCCATCCTGTTGTTTGTGGGCGATTCATCCCTGAATACGTATTTCCTTGGTTAGTAGATCTGTACATACTTCCATTATAAATGGTTCCATACACTTTATTCGAATCATTCATATCTATGATTGATTCAAATCCATCTGCTCCTAACCAATCATACCACTGACCATCTCCTCTGAAGATAGATGTTCCATTATCTTGTGAACCTGCCGAAATGATTACAGGATCTGTTTGTGAAACACCCATTAAATAGAATTGTCTGATACCTATTCCTGTTGTTAGATCCCTGTAATAATCTGAATTGACCTCTGAACTATTCTCTGCGATAAATATCCCACCATCAGTAACGACATATAGATTATTACCAACGAACTCAATATCATCAATATCTGCATGACAGTAACCAATATTTTGACCAGCAGCAGTGCCTGGAATCCATTGAGAAGTAATAGAAAAACTATCACCTGCATCTTCTGACATCCATGAATTAATACCTACAATGTGAACCTCATCAGCATTTGTGGGAGATACTGCTATTCCCATATCTCTAGGAGCTTGTCCTCTAGTATCAGAAGCATCAGACTCATAACCAAAATAGTTATTGTTTCCATGATCGATTTCTGTAAATGAAACACCATTATCCGTTGATCTATAAAAACTATGGAAATACCCACCATCTTCTGCAACGATATACACCTTATTGGAATCAGCCGGAGTTACTCCAATCATTTTAACTCTTCCTTTGAAACCAGTTACTTCTGAAAAATTTTCACCACCATCCGTTGATCTATAAACTCTAGATCCAGATGCGAAAACAGTGTTTGGATCATTAGGATCAAATTCTACATCAAAAGATAGTCCCGATTGAACGAGATACCATGATGCTCCACCGTCGGTAGTTTTATATAATCCACTGTTCTGAGAACAAGCAAACATTATGCTACTATCATTCGGGTGGATCAATATCTTCCATATGGTACTTCCTCCAGCCGACCCTATCTGAGACCACACAGCTCCTCCATCAGTCGACTTGTAAATTCTACCACCCGAAGACCCCCAAAAATAGGTTGAAGGATTACTCTGATCCATCGCCAGAGAATAGGTATACATATTACCATGATTATCCGAAAGTGGTTCCCAATTGGTTCCTCCATCAGTAGTTTTCCAGATTCCTCCGCCTATTGAGCCTCCAATAATGTGATTTTGATCTGATTCTTGCACGGCGAATGCCGATAATCTCCCTACACCAGGGTTCCATCCAGAAGTTTGCTGCCAATAAGTAGGACCAATCTCAGACCAATCGTCGTTAAAACTAGTAGTTCTTCCAGTATTTTGTTGATTTTGTATCTGTGAATATCTCGCCCATTCGTCCATTAAAAAACTCTCATTTTTTAATAAACCATTTGCATCTTGCATTTTAAGCGCAAAATATTCCCAACGTTTGTATTGAACCCAACCAGATCCTTTTCCTTTATCTCTGTTTTGGAAATAAGATTCAGCGCTTTGTTGAACTTGCTCAACTGTAAAAGTTCCAGCATCGATCATATCTTTGTATTCTTGAGAATACACAGATATACTTGTCATAATTAAAATTAGAAGTAGCGTTTTTTTCATTTTGTTTGTTTGAGGACCCTAAAAATACGTAATTCAAAAAACCTCCCAAACTCAAATGACCAGATATTTAATTTCTTATTTGTTCAACAAATTTCGAAATATTACCAATTCCCATTCTCTCTAAACTCTTTATAAATGCCGAACCTATAATAGCACCATTTCCATATTCACAGGCTTTGGCAAAGGTTTCGTGATTAGAGATTCCAAATCCAATGATCAATTTACTCTTGAGATTCATTGCTTTGATACGTTCAAAGTAATCGATCTGTTGTTGGGAAATCTCTCCTTTTGCTCCTGTAATAGAACTAGAAGCAACCATATAAATAAAGCTTTCAGTATAAGAATCTATCTTTCTGATTCTTTCTTCTGAAGTCAGAGGAGTAATCAAAAAGACATTATTCAAACCATACTTGGCAAATAGATCATTATAGTGATTCTCATATTCTACCATAGGAAGATCAGGAAGAATTACAGTATCAATTCCACAAGCAACTACTTTTTCACAAAACTTTTCTTCCCCGTATTTAAGAACTTGATTGAGATAACCCATCAGCACCAATGGAGCGGAATTACTTTCCTTAATGCTCATCAATTGGTCAAAAACAATATCCAAATTGATCCCATTCTTTAATGCAATCTGGCTACTATCTTGAATGGTTGGACCATCTGCCAATGGATCAGAGTAAGGAAGTCCTACTTCTATAAAATCAACGCCAGAGGCACTCAATTCTTGGATGACTTTGGTTGTATCATCCAATTCTGGGAAACCTGATGTAAAATAGATCGACAAAACATTAGACGATCTTTGCTCTAATAACTTAGCTACAGAACTCATATTAATCTTCTAAGTGTTTAATAAATGTTTCTAGATCTTTATCTCCTCTACCCGATAAATTTATTACCACAACTTGATCTTTATCAAAAACTAATTTTGGTAAAACAGCCAATGCGTGTGCTGTTTCCAAAGCAGGAATGATTCCTTCAATCTTTGTTAATTCATAAGCCGCCGTTAAGGCTTCTTTATCTGTAGCATTCATAAATTTGGCACGTTTGGTATCGTACAAATAAGCATGCAATGGACCAACTCCTGGGTAATCCAATCCAGCAGATATAGAATAAGGTTCAACGATCTGACCATATTCATCTTGCATTAAGATTGTTTTACTACCGTGAATGATTCCCACTTCTCCTAACTGAGAAGTTGCGGCACTCTCACCGGAATTTACTCCTAATCCAGCAGCCTCTACAGCAATCAATTCTACATCTTCATCATCCATATAATGGTAGAATGCTCCTGCTGCATTGGACCCTCCTCCTACGCAAGCAATAATCGTATCTGGATTCTCTTTACCTGTTTTCTCTTTTAACTGCCATTTCATCTCTTCAGAAATCACAGCTTGTAATCTCGCTACCATATCCGGATGTGGATGCGGCCCAACTACAGAACCGATCAAATAGAATGTATGCGGATTTTGGATCCAGTATCGAATGGCCTCATTGGTTGCATCCTTCAAAGTTCTACTTCCGCTAGTTGCAGGAACAACTTTGGCTCCTAACATTTTCATTCTAGCCACATTAGGAGCCTGACGAACAATGTCTTTTTCACCCATAAAAACCGTACATTCCAATCCCATCAAAGCGCAAACAGTGGCGGTAGCAACTCCATGCTGACCCGCACCGGTTTCTGCAATGATCTGAGTCTTCCCTAGCTTCTTTGCTATTAAGATCTGACCAATGGTATTGTTCACTTTATGAGCACCTGTATGATTTAAGTCCTCACGCTTCAAATAAATATGGGCTCCATATTTTGAAGACAATCTTTTCGCATAATACAATGGACTTGGTCGTCCAACATAGTCTTTTAAAAGACTTTTGTACTCTTGTTGAAACTCATCAGATTCGATGATCTGAATGTAATTATCTTCAATCTCTTTTACATTTGGATATAACAATTCAGGAATGTAGGCTCCACCGAACTTTCCGAAATATCCGTTCTCATCTGGTTGAAATTTTGAACTCATTTCACTAATTTATTTTTGAAGCTTTTCACTTCTTTTATATTCTTTACTCCAGGTTTTGTTTCAAATCTACTATTAATATCTACAGCGTAAACCGGCAAACCTGATTCTTTGATTTCATTGACTTCAGCAACATCATTCAAACCAATTCCTCCACTTAAAAAGAAGGGTTTATCAAATGGATACTCTTTTAAAACAGACCAATCGAACTTCACTCCGTTTCCACCTCTTTCTTTTCCTTTGGTATCAAAAAGGAAATAATCAACTTCTTCTAGATAGGGTTCAAGAATCGAAAAGCCGAAAGAATCCTTAATCCCAAATACTTTAATGATCTCTACTTTTGGCAAATGACCTTTTAACTCTTTGATGTATTCCACAGATTCGTCGCCGTGTAATTGAATCGCTTCTAATTGATATTCCTCAACTAAGGAAACAACGATCTCTAAATATTCATTTACAAAAACTCCTGTTTTCTTGATTCCTTTTGGAAGTTTTGGAATGACTCCTTCAAAATTTCTTTTGGATTGATCGTAGAAGATAAAACCTAAATAATCTGGCTGCACCGCTGCAACCATCATCAGGTTATCTACATATTTCATTCCGCAAACTTTCAGTTTCATATTATCTTATTTGACTAATAAACTCTTCGCAAGCAACACCAGGATCTTCTTCCTTCATAAAGTTCTCTCCTATTAAGAAACCTTTAAAGTTGTATTCTTTTAATCCCGTAATAATTCTTGGATCTGAAATTCCACTTTCGGATACTCGTACACAATCTTCAGGAATCTGATTTGCCAGATTGATCGAGTGTTCCAGATCTACTTCAAAAGTTTTCAAATTCCTATTATTGATTCCAATGATCTTATTGCTCAATTCGATCTTATCTAGATCTTCCTGTGTATGTACTTCATATAAAACTTCCAATCCAAGATCTTCGGCTAACTGACCATAGTTCTTCAATTCTTGTTTAGTCAAACAAGCTGCGATCAACAAGATCACATCCGCACCAATGGCTTTTGCTTCTACAATTTGAAATCCGTCTACGATAAAATCCTTACGTAAAATAGGTTTCGTCGTATTGATAGCTCTTGCCTGCATCAGATCAACCATGGTTCCTCCAAAGAAGGATGTATCCGTTAAAATAGACTGGGCCGCTACGTTCGCATCTAAATACCCTTGAGTCACATCTTCTATGGTCGCCTTATCATTGATAATTCCTTTTGATGGAGATTGTCTCTTAAATTCAGCTATGATTCCAGTTGAATAAGGCTCTAACAAAGATTTACGAAGAGATAATGCATCTCTTTTAAACATTGGACTTGTTACCAATTTCTCTACAGGAACATCGGCCTTTATTTTGGCAACTTCCTTCTTCTTAAATGCTACGATCTTATCTAAGATTGTCATACTTTGCGTATTGATATATATTTCGTTGTCATTTCGAGCTTGTCGAGAAACCGTAAGGTTCAGCGCAGCTAAATCTCAGAGATTCCTCCACTATGGTCGGAATGACATTATGATTTCACTAATTTATTTAAACACTCCTTTGCTTTCCCTCCAAACAAAGAGTCTTTTGCTGCTTCAAACGCAGAGTCAAATGATTTTTTGGAATCCACAATCTTCAAAGCAAACGCTGCATTGGTCAGCACCACGTTGTTCTGTACTTCAGTTCCGTTTCCTTCCAATATATTCTTAAAGATCTTAGCAGCGGCCTCAACAGAATCTCCTCCATAAATATCAGATTGTTCAATTCTTTTCTGACCCACATCTTCTGGCTGAATGAGCTGCTCTCCTTCTTTGGTAAATAATTTAAATCCACTTGTTAATGATATCTCATCATATCCATCTAAAGCGTGAACGATTCCGTAATTCGAATCCTCCTCCTGAAGGATGTAGTTGTACAATCTAGCCACTTCAAGATTAAAGGTTCCCAACATAGAATTCTGCGGTGAACTTGGATTCACTAAAGGACCCAGCATATTAAAGAAGGTCTTTAATTTTAACGCTTTTCTTGTTGGTCCCACAGCTTTCATCGCTGGATGAAATTTTGGAGCATGTAAAAAGCAAATATTTGCCTTTTCTAAATGACTCTTAAGCGTGGTTTCATCATTGGTGAATTCATATCCAAAACTCTCTAACATATCTGATGATCCCGACTTTGAGGACACACTGTAATTTCCGTGTTTCGCTACTTTTTGTCCGGTTCCGGCAACGATAAATGAGGTCAGGGTAGAAATATTGAAAGTGTCTTTTCCATCACCTCCGGTTCCAACAATATCAATAGTATTGTAATCTGAAAGATCTACTTTAATGGCTAATTCTTTCAATGCCTGTCTGAATCCAGATAACTCATCAACAGTAATAGGACGCATCATAAAAACGGTCATAAAAGATGATAAATGAGCATCGTTATATTTTTCAGCAGCAATATCTTTCAGAATCTGATAAGCCTCAGCTTTTGAAAGTCGCTTATGCTGATATAATTCGTTTAAAATATCCTTCATGATCTATAAGCATCAATAAAGTTTCTAACTAACTTCTCTCCTACTTCTGTCAAAATTGATTCTGGGTGAAATTGAACAGCACTCACTGCATAATCCTTATGCCTAATGGCCATAATCTCACCTTCTTCATCTACGGCAGTTACTTCCAAATAATCTGGAAATGTAGCTTTATCAGCAATCCATGAATGATATCTAGCAGCTGGGAATTTGGCTGGAACATCTTTAAATATAATCGCATTAGGTTCTACCACTTCCATCTCGGTCGCAACTCCATGAAAAACTTCATCCATATTTCTAATCGTTCCGGCGAAAACCTCAACGATTGCCTGCAATCCCAAACAAACTCCAAAAATTGGTTTAACTCCGGCGTATTCTCTGATAACATCAAGTAGAATACCCGCCTCTTCCGGAATTCCAGGACCTGGAGACAACATGATCAAATCGTATTCTTTGATGTCTTCTATAGCTATCTCATCGTTCCTAAAAACAGCTGGAAACTCACCGGTAATCTTCTCAACCATATGAACCAGGTTGTATGTGAACGAGTCGTAATTATCTATAATTATTATTTTCATTTTAGATTTTTTCTGCTAGAATTAATGCCTTTTTCAAAGCCGCTAACTTGTTATTTACTTCTTGCAATTCACTTTCTTCATTAGAATGAATCACAATTCCAGCTCCCGCTTGATAGTAAAGCTTGTTCTGTTTACTCACAAAAGAACGGATAGCAATGGCTAGATTTACAGAACCATTCAAACCAATGATTCCAACGGCTCCACCATAAAATCCGCGTTGCTGATTCTCATATCTATCGATCAATTCCATTGCCTTATACTTTGGAGCTCCACTTAAAGTTCCGGCTGGGAAAGTATCTCCAACAATCTTGATCGGATCTCCTTTGATCTCACCTTGTACCGTAGAAACCAAATGAATCACATGGCTGAAATATTGAACTTCCTTAAAAACCTCAACATTTACATTGTCGGCATGCTTACTCAAGTCATTTCTCGCAAGGTCTACCAGCATGACATGCTCTGCAGTTTCTTTTTTATCATTAGACAGGATCTCTCCTAATTTTCGATCTTCAACTATGTCTCCAGTTCTACGGAAAGTTCCTGCAATCGGATTGATAATTGCCTTTCCAGAATCAACCTTGATCTGCGCTTCCGGGGACGATCCCATCAGTTTAAAACTTCCATAATCGAAGTAAAATAAATAGGGTGATGGATTAATAGAACGCAAAGCCCTATACACATTGAATTCATCTCCTTTGAAAGACTGTTGAAATTGTCTTGACAATACCAATTGAAAAACATCTCCTCTTTTACAGTGGGATTTTGCTTTGGTTACATAGTCTTTAAAGTCATCATCGGTACAATTCGAGGTCTCATCACCAATCATTTCAAAACTTTGAGTATTGAAGGTTTGTGCATCAATTATAGTTTTGATCTCATTGATTCTTGATTCAGATCCTTCTTCAATATTTTCTAAGAGTGTCATTTCATCATTGAAATGATTGATGGCAATAATGAATCTGTAGAAACTATACTGCATAAAAGGAATCGAAGACGGTGCAGGAGGATTTTTTAACTTGATCGTTTCAAAGTATTGAACACTATCATAAGTTGTGTACCCATATAATCCGTTAAAAGACTTCAAAGACTCATCACAATCCAAGTCTATCGATGACGTGAACTTTGCAAACACATCATAGAAGTTGCCATCTATAGATTCACTAATTACCTCTTTCCCTTGGTAATTCGAAGTGAATTGATGATTCTCAACCTTCATGGATACGATAGGTTCGATACATATAAAGGAATAACTCTCTTCCTTACTATGATAGTCTGAACTCTCTAATAACAGCGTATTTGGATAGCGATCACGAAATCTCAAATACAAACCTACAGGTGTAACAGTATCTGAGATCTTTTGAGCACTTGTTGTTTTAATGGATATCTTCTGCATTCTAATCTGAACTAAAAAAGGCTTATCGTGAGATAAGCCTTTATTTATATGTTATATACAAGATTAGGTTCTCACTTATTTAAATAAGAGAGTTCCACCACCAAGTATTTTGTTGTCTTTTCATTACTCAACAAAAATAATTACTCCTTTTTAATACGACAAGTTTTCATTCTATTTTTTTGATACCATTAACAGTCTGTAAGCTTATTCTTGAAAATCGATAAAAATTATTACACTTTTATTTAAAAAGATATTAAAATATTACATATATAAATCAAAAATGATATTCTAGTTTATTTTAAAAACTTTAATCTACTTCTTTGTATCGAAATTAAAACAAAACTCAAAAAAATATAGATTATGTGCGGAATTGTATGTGCATTTGAAATCAAAGAAAGTTCTGAGAAATTAAGACCTCAGATTTTAGAAATGTCTAAAAGCATTAGACATCGTGGACCAGATTGGAGCGGAATTTATAGTGATGAAAAAGCAATCTTATCTCATGAAAGATTAGCAATCGTAGATCCAGCATCTGGTAAACAACCCTTATTTAGTAAAGATGGAAAATTGGTATTAGCTGCCAATGGAGAAATATACAATCATCAAGAATTGAGAAAGCAGTTTGAAGGATCTTATGAATTTAAGACCCAATCAGATTGTGAAGTCATCTTAGCTCTATATCAAGAGAAAGGTGACTCATTCTTAGATGATTTGAACGGAATTTTTGGGTTCGCTGTATACGATACAGAAACCGATGAATATTTGATTGCCAGAGATCATATGGGAATTATTCCTTTATATCATGGTTGGGACAAGTTTGGGACTTATTATGTAGCCTCAGAATTGAAAGCTTTGGAGGGAGTCTGCAACAAAATTGAAGTCTTTCCTCCGGGGCATTTCTTATCTAGCAAAAGTGGACTAAAACAATGGTACAAAAGAGACTGGATGGAATATGAAGCGGTAAAAGAAAACCAAACTTCTATTGATGAATTAAGAGATGCTCTAGAAGCGGCAGTGCATAGACAACTAATGTCGGATGTTCCTTATGGAGTATTGCTTTCGGGTGGATTAGATTCTTCTATTACCTCAGCAATTGCTAAAAAATATGCTCAAAAGAGAATTGAGTCTGGCGACACCCAAGACGCTTGGTGGCCACAACTACACTCATTCTCGATTGGTTTAGATGGATCTCCTGACCTAGCAGCTGCTAAAAAGGTATCTGAACATATAGGAACTATTCATCATGAGATTACATTCACGATTCAAGAAGGATTAGATGCCATTAGAGATGTGATCTATCATTTAGAGACCTATGATATTACCACCGTGCGTGCATCCACACCTATGTATTTAATGGCCAGAGTTATCAAATCTATGGGAATCAAAATGGTATTATC
>CAZDKB010000011.1:0-7127 GCA_964505885.1 uncultured Flavobacterium sp. | reverse complement strand
AAGGAGCTGATGAGATCTTTGGAGGATATCTATACTTCCACAAAGCACCAGACGCAGCAGAATTCCACAAAGAAACAGTAAGAAAATTAGATAAATTATATCAGTACGATTGTTTACGTGCCAACAAGAGTTTAGCTGCATGGGGAATTGAAGGAAGAGTTCCATTTTTAGATAAAGAATTCATGGATATTGCCATGAGAATCAACCCAGAAGACAAAATGATTAATGGAGAAAGAATGGAAAAATGGGTGTTAAGAAAAGCCTTTGAAAGCTATTTGCCAGAATCCGTTGCTTGGAGACAAAAAGAGCAATTTTCAGACGGAGTTGGATATAGCTGGATCGATACTTTAAAAGCATTGGTTGATACATCAGTGACAGATGAGCAAATGCAAAACGCTAAACACAGATTCCCAGTGCAAACTCCAAGAACGAAAGAAGAATATTATTACCGTTCTGTATTCGAACAACATTTCCCATCGGAAACTGCAGCCTTAACCGTTCCTTCGGTTCCTTCAATTGCTTGCAGTACTCCAACAGCTTTAGCTTGGGATCAAAGTTTCCAGAACATGAACGAGCCTAGCGGACGAGCTATAAAGACAGTGCATGAAGATGCCTATTAGAAGTTTGTTTTAATTTTGAAAATCCCAGACACTTGTCTGGGATTTTTTTATATTCACACTGTAAACCTCTATAAATACTGAAGGTGACAGATAGGTGACATGGAAATGACGCTACAATTACTAGAGTTCAAGTATAGCTTTGTAGCATCAAATTAAACAAAATGAAAATCGCAACACTTGCAGAAAATTTAATCTATCAAAGAAAATTGAAAGGGTTTACTCAAGAACAACTTTCAGATCAAACTACGGTTGGAATCAGAACCATTCAACGCATCGAAAAAGGAGAAACACAACCACATTTACAAACCATCAAATTATTAGCGGCTGGTTTAAACGTTGAAGTAAATGAACTAATTCCAATCGAAGATCCAAATGAGGAAGCCATAGAGAGAAAATGGATGGTTATGCTTCATCTTTCTCCCTTTTTCGGGTTTTTTATTCCTTTCGCCAATATCATTTTTCCCATTTTTATCTGGACACATAAATCTGGAGATAATAAACTCTATGATGAGCATGGTAGAGCTATTATCAACTTTCAGTGCTCTATTTTCCTTTATTTGATCATTTCTTTATTATTCTTTTTTATCCTCCCTGGGTTCAATTTCTTTCTAACTGGCTTTATCGTTCTATTTAGTATCGTTCTAAGCATCAGAAATTTGTTTAGTGCTATCAATCACGGCACCTGTAAGTTTTATTTATCTATTCCTTTTGTAAAGGAGAAATAAGCAAAAATCACATACTATTATGTTAGGATTATTAGTCATTTTAGTAATCTCATGGGGATTGCTATACCTCTTTGAGAGAGAACATATCAATGTATTAGGCCTCATACCTAGCCCAAAAAGAACGACTCAATTCTTGATTGGAATTATCGCAATCTCTTTTATTCTCTTGATCAATATTTACCAAGAGACTCTCGTAAGAAATCTAGTTTGGAAGACCAATGAATTTGAATATGCTACGATATGGAATGCCTTCGTGTACCACTTAAGATCTGCCTTAACAGAAGATTTGATATTTCGAGGTGCGTTACTTTATATTCTTATCAAACGAGTTGGAGCTTACAAAGTCATCTTAATTTCCTCAATAATATTCGGGGTCTATCATTGGTTTTCTTATGGCATCTTACAAGAACGATTTATTCTTCTATTCTATATTTTCCTTATCACAGGATGCAATGGATTTGTTTGGGGATATACATTTCATAAAACAAGGTCTATTATGCTAGGATTAGGTTTTCATGTAGGATCCAATTTGCTCATGAGTTGTTTTTATGAATCACAACCCTATGGAGAGATCTTGTTCTCTTTGACTTCAGAAAATGAATTAACCGGATGGACTGGTTTCTTTTATTCATTTTTTAAAGGATTATTTCCAGCATTCTCTACCTTTATTTTTATTCACTTATGGATGAAAGTTGATCGAAAAACGACGAAAAAATGGAAATTTCCATCAAAAACAAAATGATAAATCCCTCAAATTAAAGCTTTTTAGCCATTATATTGATTTACCTTTCAGCAGACTTGAATAGTAATTTACAAAATTTGATCTAAAGCTATTTTTAGACGATTTAAGCCATTTTTAATATTTCAACAATTGTTGATAATTATCGGATAAAATGCCGTAAACCCTTTTATATGGCTTTCGATTTTCGTATATTTGTTATAGAACGGAATCGCCAAGCTATGGCGATTTTTTTTGAAGTAATAAACAAACACTTATGAGCGAAGAACAAAAGCAAAACAACTATTCGGCGGATAGTATTCAGGCCCTCGAGGGAATGGAACACGTGCGTATGCGTCCGTCCATGTATATTGGAGATGTTGGAGTAAGAGGATTACACCACTTAGTATACGAGGTAGTTGACAACTCTATTGATGAAGCATTAGCTGGACATTGTGATAGAATAGATGTTTCTATTAATGAAGACAACTCAATCACCACGAAAGATAATGGTCGTGGTATCCCAGTTGGAATTCACAAAAAAGAAGGAGTTTCCGCACTTCAAGTTGTAATGACGAAGATTGGTGCCGGTGGTAAGTTTGATAAAGATTCCTATAAAGTATCTGGTGGATTACACGGGGTTGGAGTTTCTTGTGTGAATGCACTGTCAGACCACTTAACAGCTACTGTACACAAAGAAGGAAAGATTTGGCAACAAGAATACGAAAGAGGTAAAACCTTATATCCGGTGAAAACAATCGGAGAAACCGATTTTACGGGAACCATCGTTACCTTTCTTCCAGACAAATCGATTTTCACTCAAACTACAGAATACAACTATGACACCTTAGCGGCTCGTTTGCGTGAGCTTTCTTATTTGAATAAAGGAATTACCATCACCTTAACAGATCATAGAAATAAAGATGATGAAGGAAATGATATTCATGAGGTTTTCTATAGTGAAGAAGGACTACCTGAATTTATCAAATACTTAGATTCTACTCGTGAGCAACTGATTCAAGGAGTAATTTCTATGGAAGGAGAGAAAAACGGAATTCCGGTTGAAGTAGCCATGGTATACAATACTTCCTATGCTGAGAACTTACATTCCTATGTAAACAATATTAACACTCATGAAGGAGGAACTCACTTATCCGGTTTTAGAAGAGGACTGACTGGTACTTTAAAGAAGTATGCTGATAGTTCAGGACTTTTAAAGAATGTAAAGTTCGAGATTTCTGGTGACGACTTTAGAGAAGGTTTAACCGCTATCGTTTCTGTAAAAGTCGCAGAACCTCAATTCGAGGGTCAGACCAAAACCAAATTGGGTAACCGTGAAGTAACTTCTGCAGTATCTCAGGCTGTGTCTGAAATGTTGACTGATTATTTGGAAGAGAATCCGAATGATGCAAAAACCATCGTTCAGAAAGTAATCCTAGCAGCTCAAGCACGTCACGCAGCTAGAAAAGCTCGTGAAATGGTGCAACGTAAGACGGTTATGAGCATTGGAGGTTTGCCTGGTAAATTATCTGATTGTTCTGAAACGGATCCTGCTGCTTGTGAGATCTTCTTAGTCGAGGGAGACTCGGCAGGTGGAACTGCAAAACAAGGTCGTGATAGAAACTTCCAAGCCATCCTACCTCTAAGAGGAAAGATCTTGAATGTTGAAAAAGCGATGCAACACAAAGTTTTTGAAAACGAAGAGATCAAGAACATGTTCACTGCTTTAGGAGTTACAATCGGAACCGAAGAAGACCCGAGAGCATTGAATTTATCAAAATTACGTTATCACAAAGTTGTGATTATGTGTGATGCCGATGTTGACGGTTCTCACATTGCAACATTGATCCTAACCTTCTTCTTTAGATATATGAGAGAAATGGTAGAGCAAGGATATGTTTATATCGCAACGCCTCCACTTTATTTAGTAAAGAAAGGTCAAAAAAGAGAATACGCATGGGATGATAATCAACGCGACCTCATTGCTCAACAAATGGGTGGTGGTGTAAACATCCAAAGATATAAGGGTCTTGGAGAGATGAACGCAGAGCAATTATGGGAAACTACCATGAACCCTGAGTTTAGAACCTTAAGACAAGTGGCTATCGATAGTCTTACGGAAGCAGATAGAGTCTTCTCTATGCTAATGGGAGACGATGTTCCTCCAAGACGTGATTTTATAGAAAGAAATGCGGTTTATGCCAATATTGATGCATAGAAACTAAAAAAACAGGAATTTTCCCCAGAGCGCAATCAGAAATGATTGCGCTTTTTTTATATCTTAGCTAAGCAACTCAATGATAGAACAATAACCAAACTTTACAATCATGAAAAAATTACTATTGGCCATTGTATGCGTTTTCGCATTTACATTTCAAGGAAAAGCACAGACCAATGATGGATTCGAATCCATCTTATTAGCCACCGATGATGCCGAAAAATTACTCGGAGCCTATATTGATCCAGCTATGACAGGATTGATCTACGGGATGAACAACGGATGGTACCACACAGCAAAAGCTCACAAGCTTTTTGGCTTTGATATCTCTATAGGATTAAACGCTTCTATTGTACCAAGCTCTGATGAAATATTCAGATTTGCAGATCTTGGTCTTACCAATGTTACTTCCAATTCTGCAACAGCAGCCACAGTAGCCGGTTCAGGAAGTCTTACTCCTCTGGTAACATTCAACGGTTCAATTCAAGGACAAAACGTATCCGCAACCTTTGAAATGCCACCTGGAGTAAAAGATGATCTCCCATTAAATGCAGTGCCCACTCCGGCAGTACAATTTGGAATGGGGCTTCCATGGAAAACAGATGTGATGATTCGTTTGGTTCCAGAAGTCGGATCTGATGATGTAAAAGGTAAACTACTCGGAATCGGAGTGAAAAAAGAGATCACAAGTTGGTTTGGAAAAATGGAAAAAACACCATTACATGTTTCCTTATTGGCTGCCTATACTTCTATGAACGTAGATTACGATATTCAAGCAGATAGTTCGCTAGGAGGATCAGGACAAAAGGCAGAATTTGAATTAAGCTCATATACAGTGGAAGCTATTGCCTCTTTAAACTTTCCATTCATCAATATTTTTGGAGGGATCGGATATAACGGAGGAAACTCGGATTTAAGAATGTTAGGAACTTATCAACTAGAATATGACACAGGACTTCCAGCTCCGAATGATACAGTGACTGAGACTGTAAGTAACCCTGTGAATCTTAGCTTTGATGCGAGTGGATTCAAAACTACTTTAGGGGCTAGAATAAGCTTAGGTTTCTTCAAGATATTCGGAAGTTATACCCTTCAAAACTACAATACGTTAAATGCTGGTATTGCATTTAGTTTCAGATAAAAAATAAAGAAATTTCAATTTTTTAAAGGCGCTTGTGATAAGCGCCTTTTTTCATGACAATTATCAGTAAAAATCGATGCGAAAAGCTTAATTTTGCATGCAGAAATATTCACACAATAAAAATAAAGATATGAAAGTAACAGTTGTTGGTGCAGGTGCCGTAGGTGCAAGTTGTGCCGAGTACATTGCGATTAAAGATTTTGCTTCTGAGGTAGTCTTATTAGATATTAAAGAAGGATATGCTGAAGGAAAAGCAATGGACTTAATGCAGACCGCTTCTTTAAATGGTTTTGACACAAAGATTGTAGGTAGTACAAATGATTATAGTAAAACTGCAAACTCTGATATTTGTGTTATTACTTCAGGAATTCCGAGAAAACCTGGAATGACTCGTGAAGAATTGATCGGTATCAATGCAGGAATTGTAAAAACTGTTTCTTCAAGCTTGATAGAGCACTCTCCAAACACAATCATCATTGTGGTTTCTAACCCAATGGATACCATGACCTATCTAGTTCACAAAACAACTGGTTTACCAAAGAATAGAATTATTGGTATGGGAGGTGCATTAGATTCAGCTCGTTTCAAATACAGATTGGCAGAAGCTTTAGGAGCTCCTATTTCTGATGTTGACGGAATGGTAATTGGTGGTCACTCTGATAAAGGAATGGTCCCATTAACAAGATTAGCTACAAGAAACTCTGTTCCTGTAACTGAGTTCATTTCTGATGAAAGATTAAATCAAGTAAAAGAAGACACCAAAGTAGGTGGTGCAACCTTAACCAAATTATTAGGGACTTCGGCTTGGTACGCTCCTGGTGCTGCTGTGTCCGGATTGGTTCAAGCAATTGCTTGTGATCAAAAGAAGATATTCCCATGTTCTACTTTATTAGACGGAGAATATGGTTTATCTGACCTTTGTATTGGAGTACCTGTAGTTTTAGGTAAAAACGGAATTGAGAAGATTGTTGAGATTACTCTTGATGATGCTGAAAAAGCGCACTTATCAGAATCTGCTGCTGGTGTTTCTAAGACAAATGGATTGCTTGACCTATAAGAACAATTCACAATACTATTCAAACCAGCTTAGAATTCTAAGCTGGTTTTTTTGCTCCCAATAGAAACACTTACTGTAAATCAAGGACTAATCGAATTTTCTAAGCTCTACAAGTTAGATCATCGACGGAAACCTTCTATTCATCGATTAAGAGCTGCCAAAATCAACTAAAGAGAAGAATTTTGTACAGAACAATCTAATCTTAAGTTGAAATGAAAAACAAGTTATTAATAACATTCGTAATGCTTCTTACTATCTGGTCTTGTACTCCAGATATTGAAGATTTCCAAGATACCCAGAATAACACGAATACAACGACAACTAGTACAAATACAAATACTACAACTCAAACAAATTCTATGACGGATCTTCAAATCCCGTCTAACTTCAATTTTGAGACGAGTAGAAAAATAAATCTTGATCTCGATGTTAAAAGCTTAAAAGATGCTCCTTTAGATAATGTCAAAGTGAGCTTTTACACAGATCATCCAGATTTCGAAGGGGAATATATCAGTTCTGGATATACCAGTTCAACGGGAAGGCTAAGTACAGAATTACAAGTTCCTACTTATTTAGATTCCTTATTTGTGCAAGTTCATAGCATTGGGTTTGCCAATCAAAAGAAAGAGCTAATCACACCATATATGA
>CAZDKB010000010.1:0-39817 GCA_964505885.1 uncultured Flavobacterium sp. | reverse complement strand
GACTTCGAAGAAGTCAAGTAGCCTGTCCTGAGCTTTGTCGAAGGATAGACTTCGAAGAAGTGAAGTAAATAAGATTTAGTAATTCATATTTAGTAATTATAAAACCCTGACGAGTTCGTCAGGGTTTTATATTTTTAGACTATGAAATTTTTCCAAAAAGAAATTGAGCTTCCCTCCTACAACAGAGGGTTTCATTTGATCACAGATCTCTTAACTTCTTCAATCCCTGAAATTCGTGAAATAAAGACCGGTCAATTTCAAGCATTCATAAAGCATACCTCTGCTAGTTTAACCATTAATGAAAATGCCGATCCGACGGTTCGAATGGATTTTGAAACTCATATCAATAAAATGGTTCCAGAAGACATGCCCTATTACAAACATGATTATGAAGGATCAGATGACATGCCTGCTCATATCAAAAGTTCAATGATGGGTTCTCAGGTGCAAATTCCAATCACAAATGGAAAATTAAACTTGGGGACTTGGCAAGGAATCTATCTAGGCGAACACCGAAATTATGGAGGTAAAAGAAAGGTTGTCATCACTGTTTTTGGTGTTTAAAATCCTTATAAAAAGTGGTAAATTTGCAATGGTTACCATCAACCTTGAACAACCACTTTATTAGCTAAGAAAATTGATCTATGTCGAAAGCTGCTAGCCTTATCAAATGTCCGAATTGCAGCACCTTCAATAGCAATAGAGACTATTGTGAAAACTGTGGTGAATTGATTTCTCATAAGGTAAAAAAGAGCCTTCGGGAAGAGCAAATCAAAGAAGAACAAATAGAGCAGATTCGTTGGAAAATGGAGAACCCAAATTGGGTTCAAAAATTAAAAAAACACAGCTTCATTCCTTACAGAATCATAGGCTGGGTCTTATATTCTGCTTTTATGGTGGTCAGCGCAATTGGTGCTGCAATCGCGTGGTTTGTAGCCATGGCAGCTGCTGGATAAATGAACAAAACTCTCAAAATATATTTTATTGTTTCCTTGCTACTTGGTGGCTTGGTTTATACTTGTCAGAAACTAGGAATAATTCTTCCAGCAATCATTAATAATTATGTAAATGATTTTCTGATTATCCCCATCATCCTTACAGTGTGCTTAATAATTCTGAGAAAGACAAAGAATCACAAGAATTATCAAATCTCTTTACCTGTAATTCTTTATCTATGCGGCCTATACTCAATCCTATTCGAATGGTACTTTCCTCAGATACTTGAGAGATATACCTCTGATAGTATAGATGTAATTCTGTACTTTGCAAGTGGATTGGTATTTCACCAACTTCAAAAGAGATAAAAAATGAGCACCAAACAAATCGCGGAAGAAAATCTAGTACGGATCAATAAGGCTCTTTACTTTATTGATCAAAATCTAGATCAAAAGATCTTGCTAGAAGATATGGCCGCCGCGGCTCACTTTTCAACTTATCACTTTCACAGACTATTTTCAGTAGTTTTGGGTGAAACGCCCAATGAATATCTCACTAGAAAAAGAATCGAACGATCGGCTTCTTATTTTTTGAACAAAAAAAATATATCTGTTACCGAGGCCGCTGAAAGAATAGGATTTTCAAGTATATCAACCTTTTCTAGAGCCTTCAAGAAGTTTTACGGAATAAGTCCACAAGAATTCAAAGAACAGAGTCCAGATAATTTTAGCAAGATTCGCAAAACGGAAAGCAAGAATGGTCAAATCGAGGTCACTTTTGAGCAATACATTCGCAGTATTCAACAATCATTAAACTGGATACAAATGAATGCAAGAACAGAAGTAAGAACCATTAGCAACTTTAATTTGGCTTATGTAAGTCATGTAGGTAAAATAGATCATATCGGTGGAGCCTATGATGAATTAATTAGATGGGCGGCTCCTCAAGGATTGATGGCACAGGAAAACTTAAGAATGGTAACTATCTATCATGACAGCCCCAAGATCACTGATCCAAATCACTTGAGAATGAGTGCTTGTATGATCCTAGAAAGACCTGCAAAGGCAAGTGGATCGGTAGCTATGAGAACATTAGAATCTACAAAATGTATTGTTTCTAGATTAGAGATCACTCCTTATGAATTTCAGCAAGCATGGGAATCTAACTTTGTTTGGATGACGGAAAACGGCTATAAAAAAGCCGATATCGATCCTTTTGAGATCTACTACAACAACTATATAGATCATCCGGAGAAGAAGTTCATCGTGGATCTCTGCATCCCGATTCAGTAGAAAAAATCATTCAACAATTACAATTTACAATTCAGCTTTAAAAGAATACAACTCGGTCATTCTTTTTATGGAGAGCCTTTTTCTTGTTTCAACTTTGTACCAGCAAAACATAAACAATGAAAAAACTTATCTACATATTAGCCTTCTTATCTACCATTTACAACTACTCACAAACTGCAATCACGGGTACAGTTGTAGATTCTAAAGGAGAACCCATCTATGCCGCGAACGTTTATTTAGACGGAACTTATGATGGTGGTTCTACCGATGAAAAAGGTGAGTTCTCCTTTACTACTTCAGAGGAAGGAACACAAACACTGATCGTTTCGTTTATTTCTTTTGAAGAATTCTCTATGACGGCTGATGTGAATAGTTTTAAGAAAATGAGCATCAAATTAAAAGAGGATGTCAATACTTTAGACGCTGTAATCATCAATGCCGGAACTTTTGAAGCCGGGGATAACGCCAAAGTCACGGCTTTAAAGCCCTTAGATGTTGTAACAACTGCGAGCGCGCTGGGTGACTTTGTAGGGGCTTTACAAACATTACCTGGAACCTCTACAGTTGCTGAGGACGGAAGACTATTCGTGCGTGGAGGAGCGGCAGAAGAAACGCAAATATTCATTGATGGAAATAGAGTTTTTGCTCCGTTTACTCCCTCAGCCAACAACATCCCAAGCAGGGGTAGATTCTCTCCATTCTTATTTAAAGGGATTTCATTTTCTACCGGAGGTTATTCTGCGGAATATGGGCAAGCTTTATCGAGTGTACTTTCCTTATCTACGATTGACGAACCTGATCAAGAAAAAACAGAGATCGCTGCAATGACAGTTGGTGTTGGAGTGGGAAATACTCAGAAATGGGAAAAAGGATCATTTAGCATCAATACTTCTTATATCAATTTAGCTCCTTACTTAGAGGCAATTCCCGATAGAAATACTTGGAAGAAACCTATTCAATCTGCTACTGGAGAAATGGTATTCAGACAAAAAATGCCGAATTACGGTCTTTTAAAATTATATGGTGCTTTCAGTTATTCAAGCTTTGATCTAATCCAACAAGACATCAACTTTACTAACGGATTCAGATTTGGTTTAGAGAACAGAAACTTATACTTCAATGGTTCTTACAAAGGTTTTATAGCCGATAGTTGGACTATCACAACTGGAATGGCAGTTGCCAATGACAATACAAATTTGAATATTGCCGATGATACAGTTTTAAGTAATGATAATTCTGCACACATTAAGGTGAAGGTGAAAAAGCATTTTAGCAATCGCTTTAAGTTATATATGGGAGCAGAATACTTTCTGACAGATTTTAATGAAGAATTTAGAAGTAATGCCTTAGGAGATTTTGATTCAGGTTTTCAAAATAACATTTCAGGATTATTCGCCGAAGCAGATGTTTTCTTCTCTAAAAATCTAGCCTCAAAAATAGGAGTTAGAGCAGAACATTCTGAATTACTCAATCAAACGACATTCTCGCCAAGAGCTTCTATTGCTTATAAAGCTGGCGAATGGTCACAATTCTCATTGGCTTATGGGAGATTCTATCAAAACCCTAACAGCGAATTCTTAAAATTCACCGATAATTTTGTTGCGGAAAATACCTCTCAATTGATTGCTAATTTTCAATATGTAAAAGAAAAGCAGATATTACGTGTAGAAGCTTATTATAAAGATTATAATGACCTCGTAAAATATGATACACAATTTGTAGACCCAACTAGTAACTTTAGTAATTCAGGTTCTGGATACGCAAAGGGAGTTGACGTTTTCTGGAGAGACAATCAATCTATCAAGAATACAGATTACTGGATCTCTTATTCATATTTAGATACAGAAAGAGACTTCAGAAATTTCCCAATAGCTGCAACCCCTAACTTTGCTCCTGCCCACAATTTATCTGTTGTTAGCAAGCACTGGATCGAAGATTGGAAAAGTCAGATTGGTTTTAGTTATCAGTTCGCATCAGGTCGTCCTTACACGGATCCAAACACTGAGGGTTTCTTAGATCAAAAAACAAAAACCTACAATTCTATCAGTTTAAACTGCGCATATCTCATTAGTCAGCAACAGATTCTTTATTTCTCCGTTAATAATGTCTTAGGAACCAAGAACGTATTTGGATACAACTATGCAAATCAGCCAGACATGAATGGAATGTTCGCCAGAGAGGCAATTGTCCCAAATGCAGACCAATTCTTTTTTGTTGGATTCTTTTGGACCATTAGCGATGATAGGAAATCTAATAATTTGGATAATTTGTAGTGAATTAGAAAGGTAAAACAACCTTTTCCATTTACCCTTCAACTTTCACCCAATTAACAATTGAGCAAGGAAAAACAACAATTCGGTATGATATATGTTTGACTATGAAGAAAACATCGGATATTTGAACTAAGAAAGAAAAAGAATGAAAGCAACCTTATTAATTATAAGTCTATTCGTCTGTAATTTGATTCCTATGTCAGAAAAAGAAAGCAAAACGGCCACGCTTACGATCGAATTCGACATTACCAAACACGACAAAGGATCTATGTTGCTCGCTCTTTATAATTCTGAAGACACCTACATGAAAAAGGCTTTTAAAAACGCAAAAGTATCTGTAAAAGATAAAAAGGCCACAGTAGTGTTTGAGAATATTGAAACAGGTTCTTATGGGTTTTCATTTTTCCATGATTTGAATAACGATGGAAAACTGAACAAGAACTTTTTTGGAATTCCTAAAGAACCTTATGGATTTTCAAATGATGAAAAAGGTGCTTTTGGACCTCCAGATTTTGAAGAAATAAAATTTAAACTAGAACGAGATACCACCTTTACCGTAAAGGTTAAATAATCAATCAACTTTTTAAAAATCAATCTATTATGAAAAAATTATTTTTATTCATCGGGGTGATGTTTGCCTTAAATCTAACGGCTCAGTCACAATATGAAAAAGGAATGAACAAAGGATTCGACCTTTGGAAGCAAGGAAAATCAACAGAAGCTGCCAACTTATTTGAACGAGTTGCCAAAGCCGAAAAATCTAATTGGATCCCTTATTACTATGCTGCCTACATCAAAATCATGAGCACATTCGGGATCAAAGATGAAGCAGAACTGAAAGCTAAGTTGGAAGTTGTAGATGCTCATTTGAAAAAAGCAGAATCACTTTCAAAAGACAATGCCGAGATCATCATTTTGCAAGCCCTAATGAACACTGCTTATATAGCGTTTGACGGACAGAAATACGGAATGAGCATGTCTGGAAAGAACGTTGCTCTCTTTCAAAAAGCAATCAAGTTAGCTCCGAATAATCCAAGAGTGATCCTTCAAAAAGCAGAATGGGATATGGGTTCTGCACGATTCTTTAACAAATCAATTGAACCTTATTGTAAAGACATCAAAAAGGCCTTAGAGCTTTTTAAGAAAGAGGAAAAATCGGATGTGAAATTTGCTCCATCATGGGGAAAAGAAAGAGCAGAGCAAGTGCTGAGTCAATGTGAAAAACCGAAAGAGTAGTTTGTCAGTTATCAGTTATCAGTTATCAAGATTGCTAAAATGAGCATTGATAATTATTAATTGATAATTGTTAATTGTTCATTGTTCATTGAACTAGGATTTTCTCATAAGCTTTTCTAGGAGAATTCCGAAAGTAAACTTCTCCACAATAGACATATCCTAACTTATCAAAGAGATACAACATGGGTTCATTGTCAAAATTCGTATCGGCTTTCACGCTGTATATTCCCTGACTTAGAGCATAACTTTCAATAGAATCAAACATTTTTTTAGCTAAACCTTTTCCAACAAAATCTTTAGAAATGGCAGCCCTGTGAAAGACAACAAAATCTTCGGATGTTAGCCAAGTTCCTTCAATGGCATCATAGGCAGGTTCATCATTAATCGCGATGGCTACATAACCGGCAATTACCTCATCAAAGATCATGACAAAGCCTATTTCTTTTGAAATATCATCAGCAATTACTGTAGGGTTTGGATATCCATCTTGCCATTGATCACTTCCCTCTTCTTTTCTTTTTTGAATCGCCTCTTGTAATATTTGCCAAATCACTTCAGCGTCGTCAGAAGTAGCTTTTCGAAATAAGTAGCTCATAAAACTCTTATCCTAAAATTTTTTTGATCAATTCTTGTTTTCCTTTTTCGTCATTACCATATAACCAATTCAAGACATTATCCTCCCAAATTTGATCATATTGTTCCTGACTCACAATATCTCTATCCTTAGCGAGGTCTAATATTTTTCCTGGATATGAAGATTGAGGTTCACTCTCCATCTCTCCTAATGGATAAGGATCATCTAATCCCATTAATACTTGATCCGATCCTTGGTTTTTAATTAGTAACTCCAGTGATCCGGTATCATGAACCAGTGTATCGAAGTAAATATTTTTATGACCTACTGCTTTTCTTGGATGTTCTTTTCCTTCAAATAGATCTGATCTACCATCAAATCCTTGAATTCTTCTTCCGAGATTCATCTGAGCAAGCTGACCTCCATGAGCAAAACAAACTCTCATATTTGGATACTTCTCATAATATCCATTCAAAGTCAAAAAGTGGTAAGCATCTGCGCACTGTGCCAGCATCCAGATCAAATGGAAACGCCAAGCCGTATTCTGAAGCTTGATGAATTTTTCTCCATCATAGGGATGAATTTCTACAGCTAGATTGTACTTGTCTGCTAATTCAAATATCTTCTCATTCTCTTCATCAAAAATACATCTCCAAGTTCCGATGGTATCCATATAATGTGTTGGTAAGCAAAGGAGTCGCATTCCCAACTCTTCAACACAACGCTCGATTTCCCAACAGGCACCACGCACAAATCCTGGGTGCACCACGAATCCACAGGTAAACTTAGAAGGATTCTCATGTTGAATTCTAGCATTGAAGTCGTTCTGAAAGCGCAATGCTTGTTTCATTTCTTCTACTCTCAAACCATTTCCATAGAGTTGAGAAAGATTTAAAACCACAGCATGATCTATCTGAAACTTTTCCATCCAAGCTAACTTCTCGTCTAAGAAAAAGCTCGAGTCAGTTACTGGCCTGCTCCAATCCTTTTGAAGCATATATTTTCGATCCTTATCCACCCAAAAGATTCCTTTGTCCTTCATATACTGAGGAATTTCTTCTGGATACGGGAGAAGATGTGAATGTCCGTTTATTCTTAGTTTACGTCTCATTAGTTGTCTTTAGGTTGTAAACAAAACATTGTGCCTTGAAAAGTAGCAAAAACAATCTCTTCAGATTCATCTGTGACCTTTGCTTCACAAAAAATTAATGTTCTTCCTGATTTAATAACTTTTCCAGTAGCAATTATTTTATCGGCGTTAGCCGCTTTCATCAAATTGGTCTTAAACTCTACACTCAAAACCAGCGATCCTTCAGGCATAGTTGTAAAAGCTGCATATCCACATGCCACATCAGCAATACTTGTGATCACTCCCGCATGAAAATAACCGTGCTGTTGAGTAACAGCTTTTGTTCTCTCACATGAGATCTTTACCAAACCTTTTTCAATAGAAATGATCTTTGCGCCAAGGGTTTGCATAAATCCTTGCTGATCAAAACTGCGTTTTGCCTCTTCTATCATTTAGGATACTTTTCCCGGAGCTTCCATGACCGTTCCACAATTAGAACAAGTACACTTCTCTTTATCAGAATAATACTTATCAAAAATCACAGGCATATCAGTTTCAATATTGTTCAGAGCAAACTCTTCTCGATACAACTGATTTCCACAATTCTCACAATACCATTCTAAAGCGTCGTTTACCCCCTCTGGTCTTGGGTATTCAATAACCAATCCAACCGTATTCTCTTTTCTTTGTGGAGAATGTGGAACCTTTGCCGGTAGTAGATAAATATCTCCTTCATTAATCTCAACATCCACAGGGTTTCCATCATGGTCAATAATCTTCAAAACCATATCTCCTTCCACCTGATAAAAGAATTCAGGTGTTTCATTATAGTGATAATCCTTTCTACTATTAGGACCTCCTACAACCATCACAATATATTCACCTCCATCCCAAACACACTTGTTTCCTACTGGAGGTTTTAACAAATGACGATGTTCATCGATCCATTTTTGAAAATTCAAAGGTTGTACAAGTTGGCTCATTATGTAAGATGTTTAGATGATTAGATGATTAGATTGTTAGACTTTTAGACTAAAGACTATCTAAAGATAATCAAAATGTCCATTCTACTTTATACTTTCTACTTTATCCTTCTAAAGTGATTTCGTTCTTCCTCCATCTACCGGAAGGTTGATACCGTTTACAAAACTTGCTCTCTCACTGGATAAAAACACGATCGCCGCGGCAGTTTCTTCTGGCTTGGCGAAGCGCTTTGCTGGAGATGCATTCTTCATAGCATTGGAAACATCTTCTGGAGATTTCCCTGTTTTTTTGGATTTGTTTTGAATGATCTCATTCAATCTCTCTGTTTCAGTGGCTCCAGGCAATACGTTGTTTACTGTGATTCCAAATTGACCCAACTCATTGGCTAGAGTTTTCGACCAATTCGCAACCGCACCTCTGATGGTATTAGAAACTCCCAAACCATCTAAAGGCTGTTTCACTGAGGTGGAGATTACATTGATAATCCTGCCGTATCCCTCTTCTTTCATGAAAGGAACCAAGCATTGAACAAGAACGTGATTACACTTTAAATGCATGGTAAAAGCTCGCTCAAATTCCTCTAATTTTGCATCAAAAACTGGACCTCCTGCCGGACCTCCCGTATTATTGATCAAAATATGAAAAGCAGGACAATTCATCCCAGCTAACTTTTCTCTTAATTCTTCAGGCTTGGTAAAATCTGCAACTATGTACGAATGGCACTGATCATTCGAGGGTAATTCTGCTAATACAGCTTTTAACTTATCCTCATTTCTTGCAACCAGAGTCACATGAGCTCCTTCTGAGGCTAATAATAGCGCTGTTGCTTTTCCGATTCCTTGTGTACTTCCACACACCAAAGCATTCTTATTTTGTAATCCTAAGTTCATTATTCGTAAATTATTTTTGCTCGCTCACTCATTTTATCCATTAACTTCTCTGGGCTTTTTACTCTCTCAAATCCAAATCGTTCGTACAATGAATGTGCATCTTTAGTAGCTAACATCCAACGATCTACATCTTTGATGCGATCATCATTTAATATTTTCTCTATTAATATTTTTGAATAGCCTTTCCCCTGTTCTTCTTCTATTACAAAGACATCTAGAAGATAGGCGAAAAAAACTCGATCTGTCATTACTCTTGCGTAAGCGATCTGTTTTCCCTCGATAAAAAGACCAAAATTCAGTGTATTCTCTAAGGCTATTTTCTGCTCTTCGTAAGTTCTAAGATTTCCCCAATATGAATTCTTAATAAAATCGAAGATCAGATCAAGATCCATCTCGTTTTGCTCAGTAGAATAATAAAGATCATCTTGAATCTTAATCATACTTGATACATATATTTTTTGGTTCTGTAAAGAATCTTAGGGCCTCAAGTCCTCCTTCTCTTCCCACACCAGAGCTCTTCACACCTCCAAAAGGAGTTCTCAAATCTCTCAACAGCCAAGTATTTACCCAAACGATTCCTGCTTGGAGTTGTTTGCTCATTCTCATGGTTCTTTTCAAGTCATTGGTCCACAAGGTTGATGAAAGACCGTATACCACATCATTAGCCATTTCTAAGGCTTCTTCTTCTGAATCAAAAGGCATTAAAGTAACAACAGGACCAAAGATCTCTTCTTGATTCAATTTACATTGATTGCTCTCAACTTCTATGATTGTCGGCTGTAGATAATACCCATTTTCAAATCCTTTGACATCTACTTCATTTCCACCGTAAAGAATGGTTCCTCCATATTCTGAAGAATTATCAATATAAGATTTCACCTTATCCAAGTGAGGTTTCGACACTAGAGCACCTATATTGGTATTTGCATCTGATGGATCTCCAACTTTTAGTTGTGAAACTGCATCAATAAAATCTTTTTTGAATCGATCGTAAATCGACCTTTCCACAAAAATCCTACTTCCGCATAGACAGATTTGTCCTTGATTTGCGAATGAGGATCTTACTGTGGTTTGCAACATATCTTCGTAATTGCAATCGGCAAAAATGATGTTCGGGTTTTTTCCACCTAACTCAAGGGAAAGCTTCTTAAACATAGGAGCCGCGACTCTTGCGATATGAGCTCCTGTTTTTGTTCCGCCTGTGAATGAAATTGCTTTGATATTTGGATGCTCAACAATAGCTTGACCTGTGGTGGTCCCTAATCCATTAACGATATTCAAAACCCCTTTCGGGAGTCCGGCTTCATTACAGATCTCGCCCAATAAATAAGCCGTTAAAGGAGTTACTTCACTTGGTTTTGCGACTACGCAATTCCCAGCTGCTATGGCTGGTGCGATCTTCCATGTGAATAAATATAAGGGGAGATTCCACGGTGAAATGCATCCAACGACCCCTATAGATTGTCTTAAAGTGAAATTCATTGCTCCCATACCCACAGATTCATGAGCTTCAGAAGCAAACTGTGTTATGGCATGAGCAAAGAACTCAAAATTTGAAGAAGCTCTGGGAATATCAATTGCCGTTGCCAAAGACAGAGGTTTTCCGTTATCTTTTGATTCGGCTTTGGCCAATTCTGTTAGCTTAGCAGTGATCAACTGAGAGATCTTCAGCAAAATCTTTGATCTATCATTCAATGAAGTATTTGACCAAGAATGAAAGGCTTTATTCGCCGCCTGATATGCCTTTTCAACATCCTCTTTTCCAGAATTAGGGATCTTTCCATAAACCTCCCCTGTTGAAGGTTGGAAATTATCGATCCAATCTCCAGAAATTGGATCTTGAAATTCTCCATTTATGTAATTCTGAATCGTCATTAAAAAGTAGTATTTAAAATAGACAAACAGATCTTAATTCCTTCTCTGATATTCCCAATTCTAATATTCTCATTTGGGCTATGCTGATTGTTATCCATATTCACCATTGGAACAATGATAGCTGGAATTTGTAATTCGTTGATTGCAGGAATTATGGGCACTGTCCCTCCCATAGTTCTTATACTCACAGGCTCTTTACCAAAAGTTTTCGTCAGAGCTGATCTTAATTTTTGTCCGAAAGGCGAATTCAACTCTGTCCTAAACGCATTGACTCCCTTGCTTCTTTTAAACTTTACAATCTTCTTATTTTTTAATCTCTCTTCATCAGTTGGGTCCCTGTCCAAAACCAAATACCCAAGCCCCTTTAAGTGTGCTTCGATCTTGTCTAGCTGCTTGATACGATCTGTTTCTACCACCAATCGAACATCAATATAAGCAGTTGCAGTTTCAGGAATCACTGTTTTTAAGCCTTCGCCTTTCCATGAAGTTCCAATTTGTCTGACATTAAGAGATGGATATTGTAATGATTCTTGATAAGAAGCTCCAACTTTCTCTTCTTCATTTAAGAATAAGGCATTGTTGATTCCTTCTGCAGAGTCTGGAACAGAATTCAGAATTTGAGCAATTTCATCAGAGATATTGATCCCTTCATAATAATCTTTAACCAACACTCTCCCATTCTCGTCTTTCATACTAGAAATAATTCTAGAGAGTTCGAAGACCGGATTTGGAGAATAATTCCCATAATGACCACTGTGCATCGGTAATTTGGCACCGTAGGTGGTGATATCACAAGTGGCAATTCCCCTACATCCAAACGTTAATGTAGGTCGATTAGAATTATGTGCGGGACCATCCATGATGATCATATGGTCTGCTTTATATCTCTCCTTATACTTAGATAAGGTAGATAAGAATCCATTTGAGCTATACTCTTCTTCTAAATCAAAGATGATCTTGATATTGAATTTTGGTTCGATGTTTTCGGCCTTCATTAACTCCAAGGCCGACAAAAGCATTATTATCGGCGCTTTATCATCTGCAGCCGCTCTGGCAAAGATTCTCCAATCATCATTGATACTAGTCTCTAAGTTTGTCCATGGAATTTGTTCCCAAGACCCATCAGAAGATTGTTCTTTAAGCACGGGCACAAAAGGATCTTCTTGATCCCATGCAGAAGCATCCACTGGCTGACCATCTAAATGAAAGTAAAACAGGATCGTTTTATAATTAGGATTTACAATTCGCTCTGCAAATAACACAGGTAAAGTAGACGATTCTAGATTTGTTAGTGTAAAACCTACTTCTTTATAATGTCTTTTTACCCAAGAGATATTCTTGTACATTTTCTGAATATCGGCAGGTAAATTTGGAATACTCACCAATTCTTTATGATCCATTAAAACCTCAAAGAATTGAGCATCGATCTTTTTATCCCAATTCTTTTGTGAATATCCAGACAAGGACATTCCAATCAAGAACAGAAGTGCAACTAGATTTCTCATTTATTGTTTTTTATAAGCGACAACTTTGATCTCTACCACCAAATCTGGGTGAGGCAATTGATGCACAGCTACTGTAGTTCTTGCAGGTCCTGTGGCTTTGTCAAAGAATTCTGCATAGGCTTTATTATAACCCGCAAAATCATTCATATTAACTAAGAAAGAAGAAACCTCAACAACGTCTTTTAAACTTGCATCGACCGTATTTAGATTTCTTTCTATGTTTTGAAGAACCGCTCTAGTCTGCTCATAGATATCTAGTCGCTTTGTTCCCATTTCATCAATGATCTCTACTCCAGCGATGGAATTGTCTGGTCTTCTTGAACTTGTTCCAGATACGAAAATGAAATCGCCTGCAACTTTAACATGTGGGTAAGCACCCCTTGGAGTCACTTTACTGCTCATTATAGGTTGGTTTTTTAAATTCTTTCATTTGACTCATCATCTTCTTTCTCAGCTTACGATTCTTCTTCCTTTGTAGCTTTGAGCCTCCTTTTCGCTTGTTATATCTGACATGCTTTCCGCATAAACCGATATTCAGTTTTCCATTGTATTCATAGACAAACAAAAGCCATCTGTCGTTTTCTTTTACATTGAGTCCGCAAGCAGCCGAATCTAAGGCTGTTGTTATGGTCATTATTTTACTTTTCTTCCCTTTGATAGTTTTTCTCACTTTAAAGGTGATCTCTTTCACGAGCTCATTCTCATTTGAAGTGATCTTGGTAATCTTTCCATCTACAATAAATGCTGCATTTTGATAGTCTTTGATCCCGAATTCGGAATACAAACATGAACATGCATAGGAATAGTTCGAAACCAGAAAAAGAAATAGTATGAATACTCTTTTCATTTTAGCTTTTTTGGGTTTGTTTATTGTCTAAAGTTAAGAAGAAAATCAATCTTCTAATTTCTTTTGTGTTTGCTTATGAACTTCGGTTAGAATGGATCCCAATTCAGAAGACGCATTGATCTCCTCTGACTCAATCATATGGATCAATATCTCATCTTGAATCCTTCCTTTGGTCATTGCTTCGTGGTATCCAATATGTTCATTGAAAGTCACCAAAGAGTATTTCGAAGAATATTGATCAGGGAAATTTCTTTCTAAAGACATTTCGATCTTTCTCTTTTCTATAAAAGATTCATTGGCCACATGATCTCTCATCTCATAATAGTTATCGATGGCAAGATCTGCGATCGCATCAGCATTCTTCTTTCTCTCTTTTTGGAATTCCGAGAATATGAGCTCCCAATCCAATGAACTTCCTTCGTGTTTTTCTAATACAGCATCCAATTCTGTTACATCCTCAAAAGAGGCATTCATCCCTTGTCCGTAAAAAGGAACCACGGCATGAGCAGCATCACCAAGTAGAATGGTATTTCCTTTGTAAGCCCAAGGATAACATTTTACAGTTCCTAGTTTTCCCGTAGGGTTTGCCTCAAACTCATGCAAAATATCAGGAATAAGATCTAAGGTATCTGAAAAATCTTTTTCAAAGAATTCTGTGATGGTTTCTTTAGAAACTAGATTATCAAAATTATATTCTCCTTCAGAATAGCTCAAGAACAAGGTAACCGTAAAACTTCCATCCATATTAGGAAGAGCAATCAGCATATAATTTCCTCTCGGCCATATATGTAAATGATCCTTACTTATCTGATGTTTTCCTTCCACTCCGGGAATCTCTAATTCTTTATATCCATGAGTTAAAAAATCTTGAGTCACTCTAAATTCTGGAAACTGAACTTCATAACTTTTTCTCAAGGCAGACCCTGCACCGTCAGTACCAAATATCACATCAGCAGTAACGGTAAATTCCTCTTTTGTTTCGTAGGATTCGAAAGTCGCAACCTTCTTCTCTACATCAACAGAAAGACAACGTGTATTAAAATGAATAGTAACGTTCTCATGCTTCTCTGCTTCCGTCAATAAAATTCCATTCAAGTCTCCTCTAGAAATAGAATTGATATATTCTCCCTCTCTTCCTGAGTAATTGGATTCAAAGGTATTTCCTTCAGTGTCATGCATCAAGCGTCCGCGCATTGGAATACAAATCTCTCTTGCCTTTTCTTCAACTCCTGCCAATCTTAGGGATTTTAAACCTCTATTTGATAAAGCCAAATTGATAGATCTCCCAGCAGAAATATCGGTTGTTCTTAAATCTGGCCTACCTTCATAAACACTTACTTGAAATCCTCTTTGAGCCATTCTCAGTGCCAATAAAGATCCACATAGACCTCCACCGATGATTAGTATATTCTCTTGCCTACTCATTTAACAACCTTTTTAAAATTTCAACCATATTATACACATCTTGATAACTGTTGTACATAGGAACAGGCGCGCATCTAATTACGTCGGGTTCTCGCCAATCCGTAATCACGTGATTAGTAGTTAACTTTTCGTGCAAACTCTTATCTGCATTTTTTACTTGTATAGACAACTGACAGCCTCTTCTTTCCGGATCATTGGGTGTTATGATCTTGATTTCATCTGAACCGATCTCATTGATCAAATATTCAAAATAACCTGTCAATTTCTTGGACTTCTCGCGTAGAGCATCCATTCCCACTTTTTTGAAAACATCTAAAGAAGCCCTAATCGCTGCCATAGATAAAATAGGTGGATTACTCAATTGCCACCCTTCTGCGCCAGGCATCACATCAAAAGGTTGACGCATATTAAATCTTGTCTCTTTATTATGATTCCACCAACCTGCAAAACGAGGTAGGTTTCTATTGTGTGCATGCTTCTCATGAACAAATAAACCTGCCAAAGAACCAGGGCCTGAGTTCATATATTTATAGGTACACCAGGCTGCAAAATCAACTCCGCTAGTGTGAAGATCAGGTTGAACATTTCCAGCGCCATGCGCCAAATCAATTCCTACGATACAACTTTTAGCATGACCTAATTCCGCAATTCTCTTCAAATCAAAATACTGACCTGTATAGTAATTTACTCCACCGATCAACAACATAGCAATTTCATCTCCTTGTTCTTTCAAAATGGCTTCCAAATCTTCCATGTGGAGTAATTCTTCACCCTCGCGTGGCTTCCATTCTACCAATCCGTCTTTCGGATCAAATCCGTGAAACTCCAATTGAGACTGAACCGCATATCGATCTGATGGAAAGGCATCGCTCTCAATCACGATTTTATATTTTGTTTTGCTAGGTTGATAGAAAGAAACCATCAATAAATGAAGATTGGTGGTTAGCGTATTCATCACCACAACTTCCAAGGGTTTCGCTCCAACAATCTCTGCCATAGTTTCTGTGAGAAACTCATGATAAGGCATCCAAGGGTTTTGTGCTTCAAAATGTCCTTCTACTCCAAACTTGGCCCAATCATCCAGTTCTTGCTGAATATACTTTTGGGTTAACTTAGGTTGTAACCCTAGTGAGTTCCCTGTAAAATAGAGCCAGTCATTTCCTTGACTGTCTTTTGGTATATGAAACTCGTTACGTAAATATGCTAAAGGATCTTCTTGATCTAATTGCTTCGCACCTTGCCTGCCGGCAGGCAGGAAGTCAAGTGAATTTTGGTATGTCATCAAACAAAAAAATGATTGTCCTCAAAGATAAGACAATCATTTTTCTTGTATAAATTTCGATTTAGATTTCTATTAATAAAGAACTCTAAATTTAATGGTTCCTTCTACTTCTCTAAGCGCTTTGATTACGCTTTTGTTGTACTCCTTATTGATATCAGTGATCACATAACCCACCTTGTCATCTGTTGATAGATATTGACCCGTAATATTCAATTCAAATTCAGCCAACACTTTATTAATGTTTGCCATTACTCCAGGAACATTCTTATGGATATGCAAGAATCTATGTGCTTCAGACTGCCTAGGCAATCTTATATTAGGGAAGTTTACGGCATCCACTGTGTTTCCTGAGTTGATATATGCCATAATTTTACCCGGAACAAAATCAGCAATATCTTTTTGTGCTTCTACTGTAGATCCTCCTACATGCGGAGTCAAAATTACATTGTCTAATCCTTGAAGTTCTGTCGAATAATCTCCGTTCGCTCTAGGTTCAACAGGATATACATCAACGGCAGCTCCTGCCAATTTACCCCTCTCCAAAGATTCTTTTAGAGCATCGATATCAACAACAAAACCACGGGAAAGATTCACCAAATGAGCTCCATCCTTCATCATATCTAATTCTTTTTTAGAAATGAAGTTTCTATTGGCAGCGTTATCATCAATATGTAAGGTTACTACGTCAGCAAGGGATAATAACTCTTCTAAACTGTTCACCCGAGTTGCGTTTCCTAAAGCCAATCGATCTTCGATGTCGTAATAATAAACATCCATTCCTAATGCCTCAGCAAGCACAGAAAGTTGTTTACCAATATTTCCATATCCAACGATCCCTAATTTCTTACCTCTTACCTCTCGAGATCCTTGAGCTGTTTTGTTCCATTGGCCGCTATGTAACTCTGTACTTCTTTGAAAAACAGAACGCATTAACATGATGATTTCACCAATCGCCAGCTCTACCACAGAACGCGTATTGCTATATGGAGCGTTGAACACAACGATTCCATTTTCTTTACAAGCATCCAGATCTATTTGTTTGGTACCGATACAAAATGCACCCACCACCATTAATTTATCGGCTGCTTCAAGAACTCTTTTGGTCACCTGAGTTTTAGAACGGATTCCTAAAACATGAACACCTTTTAGTTTTTCTATTAGATCATCTTCAGACAAACTCGTCTTGACTAGTTCTACAGAAAAACCATCGCTAGACAATTTCTCAAAAGCATCAGGATGCACATTCTCGAGCAATAGAATCTTGATTCTATTTTTTGGGTATGATATTTTTCTTGGCAACTTATTCACAAATAAAAATTCATCTAAATTAGGCGCGATATGATCGGCATTTTCAATAGTCTTTTCTCTTTCCACATTTTCAGTGTAAGCAAAGAATTTATCTGCCACTCCAGCTTCTCTAGTTACATAATCACTATACCCATCTCCGATCACTTGTACTTCACCGTCTAGATTCAGATCCTTTAAACACTGAATCTTTCCATTATGCTGAGAAAGAACATTATCAGAATCAAATCCAACGATCACACCGTTCTCATCAAAACGAAAAGTATTGGCATAAACTCTTTCCGAAGGGATATTGTAATCCTTGACAATATCGTCAATAAACTCTTTGAATCCACAGGAAATAACATAAATATTATCTGAGAAGTTTTCGAAGAACTCTTTGTTACTTTCAATTGATTTTGACACCTCTTTACGAAGTTCTTTGATCAATACAGGCAAATCCGACTTTTTCGCATTCAGAAGTTTGATTCTTCTCTCCAAGGACTCCGTAAAAGATATCTTACCGTCAATTCCCAAATTGGTGATCTCGATGATCTCATTGATAATCTCTTCTTTTTTTGGATTATTCACTAAGGTGATCTCCGCCAAAACATCTAAAGCTTCAACCTTGGTTAGCGTACTATCAAAGTCGAATACAAAGTTTCTTTTCGTCTGAATCATGATAACAAAAGTAAGCCCTAAACTTACGAATTACATACAATTTACAACCTTGAAAACGACGCTTTTTACTAAAACGTTTTCAACATTTCAGTTCTTTTAAAGAATTGGATATCTGACTGAAAAGTTGCTAAAAAAAAGGCTTTTAATTATGAAAAATTAAAATTAAGACCCACCAAATTATGGGTAGGGCTTCAACAAAAAAAGAGCTGTAAAACTTAGACTGGTTTTCTTTGGTTCTCATTAGCATTAAAAGAAGAATAAAACTAACGCCTAAGGTGATGTTTCTTAATATTTTATCTTCAGTGATTAAAAATTCGAGAGTAAGCACAAGTAGCAATAAAGCTAGGCCTAGTTTTTTTGTCTGTTGAACACCTATTTTTTGAGGCAATGTTCTTACATCTTCTAAGTCTAACCTCATATCTCTTATTTCAAAAGGTAAGATCAAAACAAGCACAAATAACATCCTTTGAATGAAAGGAACCATTAAATTCACTTCTTGATCAATTGATTGAGACAAAGCAGGAATGAGAGTAGTCACTCCAGCCCAAACACCGGCGACCACAAATATTTTCAAATAACTCACCCCTCTCAAACTCTTTTGAAATCCGCCTAAAAAAGGAAGTATATACAAAACCGTCAACACCGCAAATGGCGAAAATAAGACCAATGTTCTCAAGGAAATCTTCCATCCAAAATAACACAAGAAACAGAAACAAATGAATGAGAAGATCTGAATCAATCGCAGACTTTGGGTGAGGCTCTTGTGATAAAACTTAGCAACCCCAGCGTACTTAACAAAATTATACCCAGTTATGGTTCCAAAGAAAATAAAAGCATCGAGATTCCAGTTGGGTTCTAGGTCAAAATACAAGCTTGTAATTCTCGTGAAAGCAACCACAGCAAGCGCCACATGAATACTAGCATTAATATAGAATTTGAAAATGGAACTAAGAATATGCATTACACAAATATAGCTAGTACTTTTTTAACATTATTTTGTTAATTATTCCCTCTAATTTGGACTTTTTCTAAGTTATCAAATCGTGAAAATATCCTTATTTTTGCGTAGCAAAACAAAACGACACAAAATGAACACATACTCGTTTCAAAGACGACACATCGGTCCCAATGAAAAGGAACAAAATGAGATGCTGAAGGCAATCGGTGTAGAAAGCCTTGAACAACTAATCGCAGAGACTATTCCGAGCGAAATTAGACTTCAAAAATCATTGGATTTAGAAGATCCGATTAGTGAGTACGAATATTTAAATCACATTGAAGAGTTATCCAAAAAGAATAAGGTGTTTAAATCTTATATCGGATTAGGATATCACGAAGCAATTCTTCCATCGGTGATTAAAAGAAATATTCTTGAAAACCCAGGATGGTATACAGCCTATACTCCTTATCAAGCAGAAATTGCTCAAGGAAGATTAGAAGCATTGTTAAACTATCAAACGATGGTTTGCGACCTTACTGGGATGGAGTTGGCAAATGCTTCGTTATTAGACGAATCTACTGCGGCTGCAGAAGCCATGGCTTTACTGTATGATGTTAGAGAGCGTCCTCAGAAAAAGGCGGGAGTAAATAAGTTCTTTGTTTCAGAAGAGATCTTACCACAAACCTTATCTGTATTAAAAACAAGAGCAATTCCAATTGGAGTTGAATTAGTTATTGGAAACCACCAAGAATTTGACTTCTCAGAAGAGTTCTATGGAGCCATCGTACAATATCCAGGAAAGTATGGACAAGTTTATGATTATACCGACTTTATCGGAAGAGCAAATGCTGCTGGAATTAAAGTTGCTGTTGCTGCCGATATTTTATCATTGGTAAAGTTAAAAGCTCCTGCTGAATTTGGTGCTGATGTAGTAGTTGGAACCACACAACGTTTTGGAATTCCATTAGGATATGGAGGACCTCACGCTGGTTATTTTGCAACAAAAGAAAAATATAAGAGAAGTATTCCAGGTAGAATCATTGGGGTTACCAAAGACAGAGACGGTGGTCGTGCTTTGCGTATGGCATTGCAAACTCGCGAGCAACATATCAAAAGAGAAAAAGCTACCTCTAATATTTGTACTGCGCAAGTACTGTTGGCTGTAATGGCGGGAATGTATGCTGTATTCCATGGTAAAGACGGAATTCAATTTATCGCTGATTCTGTTCATAGAAATGCAACTACTTTGGCTGCAGCCTTAACCGATCTTGGTTTTGAACAAGTGAATACTCATTACTTTGATACTATTCAGGTTAAAGCAGATACCAACAAACTTCGCCCAGTTGCTGAAGCACACGAAATAAACTTCTATTATATTGACGAGAACACAGTTTCTATTTCTTTAAACGAGACTGTTGGATCAAAAGAATTAAATGCGATTGTGAATGTTTTTGCCACGGCGTTTAATTTAGATTCAAAAGAAATCACAGAATTTGTTGAAGCAGATGTTATTCCTGACTTAGCAAAAAGAAATACTTCATTCTTAGATCATGAGATCTTCAATTCATTTCAATCAGAAACTGAAATGATGAGATATATCAAAAGATTAGAGCGCAAAGATCTTGCTTTAAATCATTCTATGATCTCTTTAGGATCATGTACTATGAAATTGAATGCAGCCTCTGAAATGCTTCCTTTAAGTTTAGCAAACTGGGGAAATATTCACCCATTTGTGCCCTTAGATCAAGCTGAAGGATATCAGATCGTTCTTAAGAAATTAGAAGAGCAATTAAATGAAGTAACTGGTTTTGCAGGAACTTCCTTACAACCAAACTCTGGAGCTCAAGGTGAATTTGCCGGCTTAATGACCATCAGAGCTTATCACCAAAGCAGAGGAGATCATCACAGAAATATCTGTTTGATTCCTTCTTCTGCCCATGGAACCAACCCTGCTTCTGCTGTAATGGCTGGAATGAAGGTAGTTGTTACCAAAACAGATGAAAACGGAAACATTGATGTTGAAGATCTTAGAGAAAAAGCAACTGCTCATTCTGAGAACTTAGCGGCGTTAATGGTGACCTATCCATCAACTCACGGGGTTTTTGAAAGCGCAATCCAAGAAATCACAAAGATCATTCATGACAATGGTGGTCAAGTTTATATGGATGGTGCAAATATGAATGCACAAGTTGGATTAACAAATCCGGCTACCATTGGAGCTGATGTTTGTCACTTGAATCTGCATAAAACATTTGCTATCCCTCATGGAGGTGGAGGACCTGGAGTTGGACCTATTTGTGTCGCTCCTCAATTGGTGCCATTCCTTCCTACAAACCCTGTAATTCCAACTGGAGGAGAACAAGCTATTACATCTATATCCGCAGCACCTTGGGGATCTGCATTAGCATGTTTGATCTCTTATGGATATATAAAAATGTTAGGAGCTGAAGGTGTTACTAGTTCAACTGCGGTTTCTATCCTGAATGCGAACTATATCAAAGAACGATTAGACGGACATTACGATACGTTATATACGGGAGAAATGGGGCGTGCAGCACATGAGATGATCATCGACTGTAGAGATTTCAAAGAAAACGGTATTGAGGTTGTAGACATTGCCAAACGTTTGATGGATTACGGATTCCATGCACCGACTGTATCTTTCCCTGTCGGAGGAACAATGATGATCGAACCAACGGAATCTGAGAACAAGGCTGAATTAGATCGTTTTTGTGATGCCATGATCTCAATTAGAAAAGAGATTGCTTTTGCGAAAAAAGATGATCCAAACAACGTATTAAAGAACGCACCTCACACCATGGTTATGCTTACTTCTGATGATTGGGAGTTCCCTTATTCAAGACAAGAAGCTGCCTTCCCATTGGAGTTTGTTTCAGACAATAAGTTCTGGCCAACGGTAAGAAGAGTAGACGAAGCTTTTGGTGATAGAAACTTAGTATGTTCTTGTAATCCGATTGAAGATTATATGGAAGTGTAATTCAAACATGAATTACCACTTATAAATTACCGCGTTGTCATGCTGAACTTGTTTCAGTATCTGAGCGGTTTTTTTTTATTTCAAACTACTCATCGGGTCAATCTGTCAGCTTGCCGAAAATAGCAGGGCATTTTAAAGTCTTAACTAGATATTTGTTTGTACTAATCATTAAAACATAATATCATGGCACTAAGAATTAAAAAAGTAAACCGTAAGTCACTATTAGAAAGCACTTTAAAGTCTGAAACAAGCAAGCTAGTTAAGAAACATTTCCAGATCATGAAAGAAGCGATGAGAGCAAGAGAGATCAGTTATGTAGTAGACCTTAGATTTGAGGACTAGGTTCAAAACAATCAACCAATTCTTATTTTTGGCATTCGATGACCTCAAATTTATCATTGGATCTCAACTGAGATACCTTAGAAAACATTTTTCTCAAATGTGTTGAGTAATTCAAATGTTTGTTAGCTACCAAAAGAAATCTTCCGTTGGGTTTTAGAACCTTTGAAACTCCTTTGAAAAGGTCCAAAGCCACCTCAATATTATTCTCATGCTCAAAATGAAAGGGCGGGTTCGACAATACGAGATCAAAATGTTTGTTGACCAACTGACTGAGATCATTATCACACACATAGTTTACATCACCAGAAAGGTTCAGTTTAGAAGATCCAATAGCTAAATTCGAATCATCTAATAAAGTTAACTTTGCATTTGATTGTAATTTCTGAGCTTCCAAAGCGATAACACCATTTCCTGAGGCCAAATCCAAAATTTCAACTTCATCCTCATGAATCCTAAGGCCTTCTAACAGAAACTGAGTTCCATAATCTATTTTACTCGAGGAGAAGACTCCATAATATTGATCTAAAGATTTTCCTTTCCAAGAGACAGAATTAACCAAAGTCGAATGGTCTACATCTTCTTTAGGATTGCTAAGAGTTAATAATCTTGCTTTCTTCCAAGCTTTAGATTGAGTAACCTCTTCGAAATATTTTGAAGCTACTTTTAATAACGAAGAATTAAAATACTTTGTCATAAATCCACAAACTACTGTGGTTGTTGAAGTTGCTGATTTATGAATCTGCTGCAGATATAACTCAAATAACTCAACAGATTTAGGGATTTTAACCAAAGCTAATTCAACGGTTTCTAACTCATCCATCGGAGTGTAAAAGTTATGGTCATCAATAGACAGATCATTTCTCTTCAAATTATATTGAATAGCCTTTCTTTCACTAGCATGGACCCAGACGGTATGTACAGATTTACCACGGAAAGAACAATTCCAAAATCCAAATCTATCATTAAATACATGAACTCTGTTAATGTCTTTTACAGCACTGAGGCTTTCAAAAGCTAAAATATCTGCATTATTAAAAGGCTTCAAAGAACGATTAGAAGTAATTGGATATCGTTGAAGATTAATTCTAAATGCATCGGTAATATAGTTGTCCGCCATAAAGCAAAAGTAAAATAAAAAGCCCCGCAAATTGCGGGGCTTTCTAATATCTTAAAGAAATAATTATTTCTTGAATTTCGCGTATTTGTTCTTGAACTTGTCGATACGTCCTGCAGTATCTACCAACTTCGATTTACCAGTGTAAAATGGGTGAGATGTTCTAGAGATCTCTAATTTTACTAAAGGATACTCAGTTCCGTCAACATCTAAAGTTTCTTTAGTGTTTGCAGTCGAACGAGTTAAGAATACATCTCCGTTAGACATATCTTTAAACGCTACCATTCTGTAATTTTCTGGGTGAATTCCTTTCTTCATCTTTTTGACTTTTAACTACTTATGTTTTAATAATCACAAGAACAAAGTTGGTAAAGCTTTCTTCTCTCTTCACAACCTACTTGAGTCTAGCAAGTTGCGGGTGCAAATTTAACCCTTTTTTTGAATATACAAACAAATAAATTGTTTTATTTGTATAAAACTATATTGAATGAAATCCTTATTTAAATTATCTCTTTTTTCTCTGATAATCATGACATTAGCTTCATGTAATTCATCGTTTATTTTTAAGATAAATTCTCCAAAAAAGGTGAGCTTAACAGACCAAGTGAAAATCACTTTAACAGAAGAAAGTGGTAAAGCCTTTGAAAAAGCAATATTTTTTGTGAATGGAAAAGAAGTTACCTCAGGAAGTGATTCCTTCACATTAAATACAGAAGAATTTGGAGTAGGGAAAATTAGGATTTCAGCAATGGTGTATTATGGAGAAAACAAAAGTAAGCGCGTAAATGGTTCTCTCGAGATATTTTCCAATGTACCCTATCAAGCCTATAATTATAAGATAGTAAACTCTTATCCTCATGATGGGAATGCTTTTACTCAAGGTCTCGAATTTAAGGATGGATTCTTATACGAAAGTACGGGACAAAGAGGAAAGTCTACCATTAGAAAGGTAGAGTTAAAATCAGGTGAAGTAGTTCAGAAAAAGAATATCGCAGATCGATACTTTGGAGAGGGAATTACTTTTCTGAATGACAAGCTTTATTTCCTTACTTGGCAATCTGGAAAAGGTTTTATTTACAACCCTTCAGATTTTAGTGAGATTGGCGAATTCTCTTATGGAAGATCTAAAGAAGGATGGGGATTAACAAATAATGGCACAGATTTAATCAAATCAGACGGAACAAATAAGATATGGTTCTTGGATGCTGAAACCCAAAAAGAGAAAAGATCCATACAGGCTTATACTAATAATAGAGCTATTGGAGAATTGAACGAATTGGAATATATCAATGGTAAGATCTTTGCCAACTATTGGCAAAAACCTTTGATCGCGATTATTAACCCAGACACTGGAATTGTTGAAGGGATTATCAATCTTTCAGAATTGGTAAAAGAACAAAAGAAGATACAACAATTAAAACAAGACGATGTTTTAAATGGTATTGCTTACGATGCTAAAAACGAGCGTCTTTTTGTTACAGGTAAGAACTGGACAAAGCTATATGAGATCGAGTTGGTAAAACAATAATCAAACCATTTAAAAGTTATACTTTTATAGAAATTTGATGAATGAGAAATCTCACACTGCTCTTTTTTATTGTCCTAGCTGTTTCCATAACATCTTGTAGAAAAGACTTTAGTACCATCCCGAGTTTCGGTCAGCTTGAATTTTCGAAAGACACAGTTTATTTAGATACCATATTCACGAATATTGGATCGGCTACTTATAACCTTCGTGTATACAACAGAAGTAATGATGATATCACGATTCCTTCTTTAGGTTTGGAAAGGGGGGCAAGCTCTAATTACAGATTGAACGTAGATGGAATTCCAGGAAAATCATTCGACAATATAGACATCCTTGCCAAAGACAGTATTTTCATTTTTGTAGAGACGACGATCGATATCAATACGGTATCGAATCCTTTATATACAGATCGAATTTTATTTGATACGGGAAACAATCAGCAAGATGTAGATCTTGTAACACTTGTTCAAGACGCAACCTTTATTTATCCTGGAAGAGATCCCATATCAATGCAGATAGACTCTCTTTCTTTGGATGGCCAACCCACCACCATTAGAGGAAGATTCTTAGAAGACACAGAACTGAATTTCACCAATTCAAAACCCTATGTTATCTATGGTTATGCAGCTGTTGGAGCAAATAAAACATTAACTATTGATCCAGGGGCTGTGGTTCATTTTCATGATGACTCAGGTTTAATTATTGATACCGATGGAACTCTTAAAGTAAATGGAACTCTAAATGAAAAAGTAGTTTTCGAAGGAGATAGACTGGAAAATGCCTTTAGCACAATTCCTGGTCAATGGGGTACCATTTGGTTGCGTAAAGGAAGTAAAGAAAATGAAATCAACCATGCTCAGATAAAAAATGGAATCATCGGTATTTTATTGGATTCTATCACCTCTTCCACTACTCCAACATTGACACTGAAAAATACTGAGATCTTTAATCATTCTAATTTCGGAGTCTTAGCTAGAGAATCGAGTATTATTGGGGAGAATGTAGTTGTTGGTAGTGCCGGACAAGCTTCTTTTGCAGGCTCTGTAGGTGGTTCCTATGAATTTACGCATAGCACCTTTGCAAATTACTGGAATAACGGAATTAGACCTTTGCCAGCTGTTTTAGTTAATAATTTTTTCACTACTACGAATCAAATCGGACAAGAAGTCATAGAAACCAGAGACCTTTTGAAAGCAGATTTTATCAATTGCATTATTGATGGAAACAACAATATAGAATTCATTGCGGATCGAGCTGAGGGATCGGCATTTAACTTCAAGTTGACCAATACCATGTTCCGTTTTGAAGACATTAATAATGTCTTCACAGGGATTCCAGAATTTGATTTCAACAATGTTATGTTCTATGAAAATGTGCTAAGGAACGGTACTGCCGATTTTAGAAATAGATCTCAAAACGACTTTATCATTGGTCAGAATAGTGAGGCTATTGGTCGTGGTGATCTAAATGCAGCTACGTTGGTACCTTTTGATATTCTTGAGGTCTTGCGAACTACTAGCCCAGATCTGGGTGCTTATCAGCATATTCAGTTTGATTAAGGTTTAAAACCATCTTTCTAAACCTTTCTTTTTCATCAACGAAAATAGAAATTGCCTTGGCATTTCTTGGGATTCCATAAATACCAGAAAACCTTAATTCCTCTTTGAAGTGAATGATGATATTATGTTCTCCAATACTTCCTAAAGGTGAGAAAGGAATCACACTTTTATCTTCTGGAAGATCTTTAGAGTTCAACTCAATAGATTCAATCTGATCAATCGTCAAACTTAGATCCGTGAAGTACCCATATCTCAGATGTATCAGCTTACTTTGGTTGTCGATTAGAATAGGTCTGTAGAGTATTGATTTTGTCAGTGCAAAAAACTGCAAAGCAGTATAAGCGCTTAAAAAGGTAATAATCCACCCTACAATTGGATTCCATTGTACCAACCAAGAATGCAATCCTACAGTTTCACCTACAATTACTAGTGTAAGTCCAGCAGTAATCGAAATAAGTGCATTCTTCTTGTGATAGCTAAACTCATTCTTTTCCAATTTTTTGGATCTCCATTTTAAAAATCCATAATAAACTACGGATATCTCTGTGACCAAAACAGAAGCAACTTTTTTAGGAAATACCTCTTCAGAGGCTTCCTTCAAGATTGTATAAAAATCATTTGAGCTTCGATCTTGGGATTGATAAGATCTAGTTAACTGAACCACCTTATAGATGACCAAAGAGATGATACCTAATTCTAAAATTGGAAGAAAATAAGTTTTCACCATATCTAATAGCCCTTGATTCTCTTCTGGAAGGGAATAGCTGAGCACCACTAAGCCCAGAATAAACATACTCAAAACCGTGATCTTTGGAATATCTCGTTTTCTTATGATTAAGAAATACACAAGAGGAACAATTACCAAGATGTCAATGGTAATGGCTTTAGATAACAGATCTGGCGAGATCGAGAAGTAGCTAGACTGAATTAATAGGACTAAGCTAGCAATTAGAACAAAAGGAATGATTAAGGGTAGAATTCTGATGATTCTTACTGTACTTAAATTCATAAAATTTGAATTAGATTCTCTTCTTCTATAAGTCTAATTTCTACTTAAAAAGTTACGTATAAAATGAGTTTATTGCTTATAAACTTTACCTTCTTTCATTACAAAAACAACGTTCTCCATTGTGGAGATCTTTTTTGTCGGATCTTCGTTAACAGCGATGATATCCGCAATGAAACCTTTACCAATTTGACCTAATTCTTTCTCCATCCCTAATAACATTGCATTTGTTAGAGTTGCAGACTGTAAAGCTTCCATAGCAGGCATTCCCGCTTCCACCATAAAACCAAATTCTTTCCCATTGCTACCATGGCTAAATACTCCAGCATCCGTTCCAAAGGCAATTCCAACACCTTTCTCATAGGCGCGTTTGAACGTCCCTTGAATCTGAGGACCTACCGATAATGCTTTAGGTACAACGATCGCTGGAAAATAGCCTTTTACTTTAGCCTTTTCTACAACTTCTTTACCCGCTGAGATGGTCGGTACCAAGTACGCATCATGCTCTTTCATAAGGTCCATGGTTTTATCACTCATATAGGTACCATGCTCTATAGTTTTCACTCCCCCAATTATAGCTCTTTGCATTCCTTCATCTCCATGGGCATGAGCAGCTACATGCATCCCATAATCCTTGGCAGTTTCACATATAGCTTTGATCTCTTCCACTGTAAATTGAGGATTGTCACCACTCTTGGCAACACTTAAAACTCCTCCTGTAGCCGTAATCTTAATTACATCCGCTCCATTTTTATAACGCTGTCTAACGGCCTTTTTAGCATCTTCAACACTATTCACAACACCTTCTTTAGGACCCGGATCACCCATCAAAGTTCTTCTTGCTCCGTTTGTAGGATCGGCATGACCTCCAGTAGTACCAATTGCCTTTTCGGCAGTAAATACCCTTGGTCCTACTATTTTTCCAGCATTGATTGAATTTCGTAGAGATACATTAACACCAGTACCTCCAAGATCTCTAACCGTTGTAAAACCAGACATAAGAGTAGATTTCGCAAAAACAGTGGAATTAAAGGCAACGTCAGCTTCTGTTAGTATGTATCCTTCTATACGAGATCTAGAGGAAAATTGACTTTCTATATGAACATGCATGTCTATCAATCCAGGCATGACAACCTTCTTTTTTAGATTGATCACCTTGTCCGTTTTACTTCTAGGCTGAATATATCCATCAAAGATTTGAACAATTTTATTCCCTTCAACAACAATCGTTTTTTTAAATTCGATCTTTCCAGTTTTTACGTTTACCAGTTTACCGCATAAAATGTAGGTGGATTGAGCGCTCAAAATAGATACTGAAAAGAAAAGAGCGAGTAGGAAACAGAGTTTTCTCATGATAGATAGTTTAATAAGTGCTATTTTTGAACTTAGAAAAAGTTCAATTGATTATTTGAATTCTGTATAAAAATATGAAAAAAGTAATTGTCACTGGAACCAGCCGAGGAATCGGGTTTGAATTAGCAAAGACCTTTGCGAATAATAATTATCAAGTACTCGCATTATCTCGCAATGCAGATCCTCTGGATCAACTGAACATGAAAAATATTACTACAATGTCTGTGGATTTAGCCAGTGCTGAAGATATAGACAAGGTAAAATCGCTCATTTCAACAGACTGGAATGACATTGATATTCTGATTCACAACGCCGGATTCTTGATCAATAAACCCTTTGAAGACTTAACCAAAGAAGATTTCTATGCTGTGTATGAGGTAAATGTATTTGGTGTAGTTCAGCTTACACAGGCATGTATTCCTTATATGAAACATGGAAGCCATGTTGTCACCATAAGTAGCATGGGAGGAATCCAAGGAAGTCTGAAGTTTCCCGGATTAGCGGCCTATAGTTCTGCGAAAGGAGCAGTAATCACCTTATCAGAACTTCTTTCAGAAGAATACAAGGAACATGGGATTGCCTTTAATGTGCTTGCTTTAGGAGCAGTTCAAACAGAAATGTTGGAAGAAGCCTTCCCAGGATATCAAGCACCTGTTTCAGCAAGTGAAATGGCAGATTATATTTATAATTTTGCCTCTACAGGAAACAAGTTCTATAACGGAAAAGTCCTGTCTGTATCGGGTTCTAACCCATAGAACTATTCTACAATCAATTTTTTGATGATCGATCTGCTACCGTTGAGAACTTTCACTAGATAGACTCCTGAAGCGATATTCGAGATATCAATTATTTCTGAGAATCTACTACCTGTATTCTCATAATTAAAGTTCTTAACCGTTCTTCCTCTAAGATCATACATTTGAACATCTATCTTATCAGCATCCTGGATATCAAAACGAATATTAATCATTCCACTGGAAGGATTGGGGTACATGGAAAAGTTAGATAAAGTATTCTCACTTACAGAAGCTGTATTTTCCTCAATTACAAAATCGACTAAATTGACATTATAAAAAATATTATCGGCTGCCTCAACCATAATACGTGCTGTTGTAGTTGCATTATTTGGAATAACTACATCTTGTGAACCATCGTTGAGAGTATTTGAAACTAGGGTAATTGGAAAAGAAACTCCACCATCAATAGAAAGCTTAATATTCACATTTTGGGAGTTAATAGGTGGGATACCTGTATTTCCAACATCCCATGTAACTGTTTGACTGCTTCCCCCTTGATAGGTCTCTGAAGATGTTTGAGAGGTCACTGTAAATGGAGTTCCAGCAACTGTAGTTACTATCTTGTCATCTCTTGCTGAATTTCCACCACCCGAATGATTGTCTCTAACTGTAAATGCGAACTCCATATTTCTTGCAACAGAGGGCACTACTTCCCAGGTTGATGCAGTATTTCCAGCTACAACTGTAGATAGATCCGGCATATATCTGTCTGAGACTGCTTTTGAAGGTAAAGAACGGAACATAGGCCCTTGAGTATTGGTAGCTGAAGGAGGCATACTTCCAATCTCGTTGTCTATTTGTTCCCAATTATAAGTAAGAGTTGAAATTCCATCAGCATCTGTTGCCGTCCCTCGCAAAACAAAAGGAGTTCCAGCGGGTATAGAAACATCTGGACCGGCATCCGCAGTTGGAGCCGTATTTGATGTTCCAGTATTAACCGAACAAGTCGCAGAGTTTTGGAGGACAGACCACATTTCAGCAATGCTAACCGCATGAAAATGATCATCACTATTACTTTGAACATTTGGAGTACAAATTCCTGCATACCCCATTATCGTAGAAGCACTTCCAGGTTCAACAGCTGTGCTAAAGTTTCTATTACAGTTATTGTTCTGTGTATGATTCGCTCCAAATTGATGTCCTATCTCATGTGCTACATAATCAATGTCAAAAGGGTCATTTATCGGGTTACCCTGACCAGTGATACCTCTAGCTTTTGAACCATTTATACAGACTACTCCTAATCCGGCTAGCCCACCACCACCAGTACTAAAGGTATGTCCTATATCGTAGTTTGCTGACCCTATATTATTGTCGCATACCGTTTGACTCTGACCTATAAGAGCCGATGCGCTATTATTGGATAATCCGTCTGTATCTGGATCCAGAAAAATGATTTGATCATTGTTGCTAACGATGATCATTCTAACACCTAAATCCTTTTCATAAACCCCATTAACTCTGTTCATAGTTGTATTCATAGCAGATAGAACCGCAGCTTTCTTTACAGCATCAGTAGCACTCGGACTTACTCCTTGTTCGTTGATATGGTATTGAGAATACTCGCCTGTAGCAGCAATGGCAATTCTAAAAGTTCTTAAAAGTCCGTCATCTGCACCTCTCATATTTATATTAGAAACATCGAGAGTTCTTTTTGTATTCTCCTCATCAAACTCACAACTGAAATCGTGATCATGATGATCTAAATCTTTCCTCTGATAAACAATGGCTGAACCACCATCTTTCGTGTAAGGATCTATATAAAGAGTGCTATGGTTTCCGGAAAATATGATTCCGTGAAATCCTTTAGTACCGATATCTATTTTGGCAAAAGCCGTAGGATCATCAATTCCATATCCTGTGTAAGAATGGATCATTGGAAATTTCTGCGCCAATTCTGGAGCTAGGTTTGAACTAGGTGTAAAACGAAATCTTTGCAGCTTACCATTCGAACTTGGTAAAAGAATAACAACTGAAGCACTTCTATTCTTTAAAAAATTACTTAGTGAAGGTACATCTAGCGAATATATGTCATAGCTATTAGGCATAGATTTTCTCTGGTTGATCTGCTCCGAAGATCTGTTATAATCTGTAAGGTCTACTTTAGTCCAGAAATTCTGACTAAAGACAGAAATTGCTGAAAGAGAGAACACGAAAATGAGGACAATTCGTTTCATTGGTTTTGTTTGTTTCAATTTGTGATGATTATCACATTCAATTTGGTATTCCAAAAATAGCTAAAATAAGTTCAATATTATATCTTCACACCCTCAATTGAGACCTCTCCATATAGTAATGATCGAAACATCTCATATTTTATCGCAATTCGTTCCAAACGCATCTTTGGAAAAGTTGTCGAACATTTTAAAGGAGCAAAAACTCATTATTAAAGTCGTAAACCAAAGACAAACCAAACATGGGGATTTTAGAAAATTACCATCAGGACAGTTTCAGATCACAATCAATAATAATCTAAACCCTCATCAATTCCTCTTAACTTTGATACATGAGATTGCTCACCATATTACCTTTCAAAAATATGGCAGAGTGAAACCACACGGGAAAGAGTGGAAAATCACATTTCAACATCTAATGCTTCCCTTTCTTGATCCTGACATCTATCCAACGGAAATGTTAGGCCCCTTAGCTCAATATTTAAAAAACCCAAAAGCTAGCACTGATTCTGATCCAAAATTATCTCTGGCTTTGAGAAAAAATAAAGCAGAAATAGGAAAGACCTTTATTTTTGATGTCCCCCTTAATGCTATTTTTCAATTCAAGGGTAAAAAATATGCTCGTGGTCCTAAGAGAAAAACTCGCTATGCATGCATGGAATTGGAAACAAAAAGAATATATTTATTTAATCAAAATACAGAAGTAATAGTAGAAAAAGAATCTGATTTATAATCACTCTATTTTATTTGATAAGATGATTAAAATCATATTAATTCCTATAGGGATTGAGTTTCTTTGATATTGCAGAAAACAAAATTTTCAACTAATGGAAAACAGAAATTATTACGCAGTTATAATGGCCGGGGGTGTAGGCTCTAGGTTTTGGCCAGTGAGCACAAAAGAGTTTCCAAAACAATTTCATGATATGTTAGGTCGAGGTCAGTCTTTAATTCAAAGGACCTTTGACAGGATCAACCAATTCGTACCGTCAGAGAATATTTTGATAGCTACGAATGAGAGGTATTCTGAGTTGGTTTTAAAACAACTTCCAGTAGTGTCAGAAAATCAACTTTTATTAGAACCTGCCATGCGAAATACCTCTCCTTGTATTTTGTATTCTGCATTAAAAATCTATGATAAAAATCCAGATGCTGTAATGTTAGTTGCGCCTTCAGACCACTGGATAGATAATGAAGATGAGTTTTCGAGAAATATTCAGACATCATTTAAAGCCTGTCAGAAGAATGATATTTTGATGACCTTAGGTATTCAACCAAATTCGCCAAATACGGGATACGGTTATATTCAATTTGAGAATTCAAATGATGAAATCAAAAAAGTAAAAAACTTCACTGAAAAACCGGATCTGCCCACAGCAGAAAAATTCCTGGCGAGTGGAGAATACTTATGGAACGCTGGTATTTTTGTTTGGTCTGTTAGAAGTATAATCAAGTCCTTTCAGAATTCCTTACCAGAGATGTACGATCTTTTTAATGTGAAAGACACGTATAATTCTGACAAAGAATCTTCTTTTATCAAGGAAAATTACTCAAAGTCAGAGAATATTTCCATCGATTTTGGGATTATGGAAAAAGCTTCTAATGTGCATGTTCTTCCTGTTGATTTCGGATGGAATGATCTAGGCACATGGGGTTCTTTATACAATAAACTGAATAAAGATACAGATGAAAATGCCACTGTAAATTCTGAGAATATTTTTAGAGATGCGAAAGGAAATATGATTAGAACCCAATCGGGAAAACGAGTTGTTATTCAGGGGTTATCTGATTTTATCATTGTAGAAAAGGAGGATGTGCTATTAATATGTCCTAAAAAAGACGAGCAAGACATCAAACAAATAGTTGCTGATGTTAGAGAAAACTTCGGTGAAGATTTCGTCTAGCTTACTATTCACTACTCATAATGAATAGTTTTTAAGGTTTTTCACGTTTGATAAAAAGTGTATCCAATTCGAGTTGAGTCTGCAACCAAGCCCTCAATTCTATTTCTTTGAGATCAATCAAACTGTCGTTCAAAGATAAGTTCCATTTAACGGTAACCTGCGGAATGGTATCTATCTTAATAAAATCCTTAGACGATAACACATTAGCAAAATCTAATCGTTCAAGCTCATTGTACCTGATCTTAGCTTCTTTCGAAATCCTGCTAAAAGCAACTACTTTTTGATTTCGTTGAATGGCTTCCTGTTCGAATCTACTATTTAAGTCGGAAATTGTTTTTTCTAGATCCGTTATCTTTTGCTGCAGGCCTTCAATTACGTTATCTTTTTGATCAATCTGATTGTATGCACGATCCAAAGATTCTGATAATTTATCGAAACTTCTCGTTTTATTTCCGTTTACAATGAGTTCAAAATCTTTGATATTTTCTCTAGATTTTACTTCATTTTTTAATTCAGATTCTATGGCGTCAGAGATCTCACCGTTAAAGAAAAGTGTAATCGTTTTCTTATTCATATCAATATCAGGACGCTGTAACCAAAGATTATTATTATTGTTAATTTCCTCAAGAAGATTCTTATAATCTCTTTGATATCCACTTTCTTTAATCACATTCACAAAGGTCCAAATGGCCGGAACCATAACCACAATAGCAGTTAATGAAGCAATTTGAGCAATACGTTTTCTCTTGACAGAATTCACATATTTCAGCATTGGGAAACGCAAGAGCTTCAATACCAAAAAAGTCGCTAAAGCTATAAAAATGGTGTTGATCAAAAACAAATACATCGCACCCAAAAAGTAGGACCAATTCCCTTGAGAAAGTCCATACCCTGCCGTACATAATGGAGGCATTAAGGCAGTAGCAATCGCTACACCAAAAATAACCGAGGCAATGGTTCCTTTCTTAGTTCTTGCAACCATTAGTGCTAAACCTCCAAAAAATGCGATCAGCACGTCTCTAATATCTGGCTTTACTCTCCCTAATAACTCAGAGTTATCCTCGTTATAAGGAAATAAGTAGAAGAATAAAAAAGAGGCAAACAAACTTAAAACGATCATGATCGCCAGGTTGATCAATGATTTCCGAAGAGTATCAATATCATTAATTGCGATAGACATACCTACCCCCAAAATTGGCCCCATTAAAGGAGATATTAACATGGCACCAATTACAACCGGGGTAGAATTCGCATTTAAACCTACCGAAGCCACAAAAACTGCGAATATTAAAATCCAAGCTGTCGCTCCCTTAAAGGGAATATCAGATTTGATCGCCTCAATCGTAGCTGATTGATCCGTATCATGGCGAAAGTCAAGAAGCTCAACCAAGAAATCCTTCACACTCACGAATAATCCTGAAGCCTGACTCTGGATATTTTGATTTTGCTGATCTGTTGATCCTTGCTGCGATGAATTTTCCTCCATGATCTATTTTATTTGAATTGGAAATATACCAAAAAAAGCATTGCCTTATTTTAATTAATAAAAATGTCACTTTTTCCCTGTAATTATACCTACAGAAATCTACGTGAATTTGAATACCAGTAATACTACTCTAAGTTTTTTTAATGCTTAGGAGGATATTTGTTAAAAATGTTCAATCAATTAAATTATTATTATGTCAAACGAAAGTTTAGTTGGAGGGTGGACTGGATATGGTCCTTTAACTCCAGAAGATAAAAGAGTATTCGAAGAAGCTATGGAAGGATTTGTTGGGGTGCACTATACTCCAGAAAAAGTTTCAACTCAATTGGTAAATGGAACCAATTATCGCTATTTGTGTGATGCTAATATTCCTGTTATGCCACTTACATGGCAAGCCATCGTTGAAATTCATGCACCGATAAAAGGAAAACCTTTTATCATGAGTATCCACAGACTGTAGAAATCATATTTTACAAAATGAACTCCGATGAATCCATCGGAGTTTTTAAATGTGACCGAGCTGGGGCTTACTTCGACTACCGCTCAGCATAAACCCTGCTTGCCGCAGGCAAGTTCTCGCCCTTCAATTTTTTCCACAAAAAAACTCTGAAATTTCTTTCAGAGTTTTTCAAAGTGACCGAGCTGGGGCTCGAACCCAGGACCCTCTCCTTAAAAGGGAGATGCTCTACCAACTGAGCTACTCGGTCATGCCTTTTTTAGCGAGTGCAAATATAAAAGCAAAATTTCATATATCAAACTAAATTTCTACTTAGTTTCTTTCAAATATGCTTGTCTTACTTTCTTAAATAATTCGGAACTATAAACGAATTTTACAACTGCTTCATTATCAGTTTTGAAGATCTCATGCTTGGTACCTTCCCAAGCTTTTATACCATTTTGTAAAAACACGATTTTTTCTCCTATTTCCATCACAGAATTCATGTCGTGGGTATTGATAACAGTTGTTATTTTATATTCTTCAGTAATTTCTTGAATGAGGTTGTCAATTAGAATGGCGGTATTAGGATCTAAACCAGAATTTGGCTCATCACAAAAAAGGTATTTAGGATTCATCACAATCGCTCTAGCGATGGCAACTCTTTTTTGCATTCCTCCAGAAAGTTCAGCTGGAAACTTAGGGTTTGAGTTTTCTAAATTCACTCTTTTCAACACAAAATTGACACGTTCTAACATTTCCTCATCTGTCTGTTTAGTAAACATCTTCAAAGGAAACATAACGTTTTCTTCCACTGTTTGAGAATCAAAAAGGGCACTTCCTTGAAAAACCATTCCTATCTCTTGTCTCCATTGGCGTTTTTCTTCCGTTGTGAACTCTGTATTGATTCTTCCATCAAATGAAATTGTACCCTCTTCTGGGGTATGCAAACCGATCAATGATTTTAAAAACACTGTTTTACCAGATCCAGACTGCCCAATGATCAAACTAGTCTTTCCTGGTTCAAAGGAGGTATTTATTCCCTTTAACACCTGAACGCCGCCAAATCCTTTGTGTAAATTCTTTACTTCTATCATTAGGTAAGCAACATTTGAGTTAGGAAATAATTTGCAATGACTATCAATATGATGGTCCAAACAACAGATTGGGTACTGGCTTTCCCTACGGCAATGGACCCACCCTTCACGTAATATCCATGATAAGAAGGAACCGTGGCAATTAAAAAGGCAAAAACCAATGTTTTAATGATAGCATACTGAATCAAAAACGGATCAAAATCTTGTTTAACACCAAATATAAAATCAACATCAGAAAAGATCCCCGTTGTAATACCTGCCACATATCCTCCCAAGATTCCTAAGAACATGGAAAGAACTATTAAAAAGGGGTAAAATAATACGGTGGCTAAGACTTTGGGTAACACCAGGTGATTCAGAGAATTGATACCCATAACTTCCAATGCATCTATCTGTTCGGTCACCCGCATGGTCCCAATACTAGAAGTGATATAAGAACCTACTTTTCCTGCCAGAATAATTGAACAGAAAGTAGGAGCAAATTCTAAGATTACAGATCTCTTAGTTGCAAATCCAATTAAGTACTTAGGAATAAAGGGACTTTCTATGTTTAAGGCAGTTTGTAGCGCGATTACTCCTCCAATAAAGAAGGATATAAACATAATAATCCCTAAGGACTTTAATCCTAGCTCATCTAATTCTCTTGAAACCGCCTCACGGAAAACTCTTCCCTTTTGAGGTTTCTTAAAAACTTGACCCAACATGATAAAGTATTTGCCAATATGTGCTAGGTAATTCATACCGCTTTTTTCTTTGTGCTAAAGTATTAAAATATCATTAACCTTTTCAGAATATGATTCTTCTGAGTGGAAAAATATTTACTTTTGGCGGAAAGCCTTATTTCCAATATGAAACGTAAACTATTCTTATTTGTTATTTCTCTGATTCTACAGCAATCTTGTGAAAATAATTCTAATCAAAAAACCAGCTCTAAACCTAAGTTAGTGGTAGGTATCGTGGTGGATCAAATGAGATATGATTATTTGACAAGGTTTCAAGATAGATTTGGCGAAGATGGCTTTAAGCGTTTGATCAAAGAAGGATTCTCTCTGCAAAATGCTCATTTTTCGTATATACCGACCTATACAGCAGTCGGACATTCATCGGCCTACACAGGAACAACTCCTGATCATCACGGAATTATTGGAAATAACTGGTACGACAAATATGAAAAAAAATGGATCTACTGTGTAGATGATACCAGATATACGTCAGTGGGTGTTTTGGGAAAATCTGGGCAAAAATCACCTTACAGATTGGCAACTACGACAATCACGGATCAACTGAGAATGGCTCAAAATATGAAAGGGAAGACAATAGGGATCGCAATAAAGGACCGATCCTCTATTTTACCTGCAGGTCATACTGCCAATGCCGCCTATTGGTATGAAGGGAATAATGATAACAAGTGGATTTCGAGTAGTTACTACATAGATGAATTACCTCAATGGGTTACAGATTTTAATTCCAATAATAAGGCAGATGAGTATTTATCTCAGGCGTGGAATACCTTGTATCCTATTGAAAGTTATACTCAGAGTATCTCAGATGACAATCCTTTTGAAGGAAAATTCAAAGGAGAAGATGCACCAGTCTTCCCCCATGATCTTCCTCGTTTGAGAGAAAAGAATTGGAACTACGATATTATTAAAAGCACCCCATTTGGAAATACAATCACCTTTGATTTTGCCAAGTCCGCAATAGAGGGTGAAAACTTAGGAAAAGGAGATTATACCGACTTTCTAGCGGTAAGCTTATCAAGCACAGACTATGTAGGTCATCAATACGGACCCGATGCCATTGAAACGGAAGACACCTATTTAAGGTTTGATAAAGATCTGGCCGACTTTCTTACATTTTTAGATTCTAAGATTGGTAAAGGAAATTACACCTTGTTTCTTACTGCAGATCACGGAGCTGTGCAAGTTCCTGCCTACTTAAAATCATTGGGAATTCCTGCCGAGTATTTTGATTGGGGCCAATTCAACACCTTCTTAAAAGAAACCGCAAAAAACAAGTTTGGTTCTGAGAAGATTATTGAGAGTTTTTCAAATTATCAGATATTTTTCGATAAAGAAGAATTGAAAAAAAGAAAGTTAAACGAAGATGAAGTCGCAGACTATTTTGTAAGACAGTCTGTTCTTCAAAAGGGTATCTATAAAGCAGTTTCAGCAAAAACATTACAAACTGCTAATTTCACTGAAGGTGTGTTAGAAAAACTTCAAAACGGTTATAACCAAAAATATTCTGGAGATGTAATGTTAGTGCCTACTCCAGCGAGTATTGGAACAAGAACTACAGGAACCACTCATGGTTCTGGTTATAGCTATGATACTCATATCCCTATCATCTTTTTTGGAAATGGGATTAAATCGGGAAGTTCAAGTGATTATTACAGAATTAAAGATATTGCACCTACTTTATCGGTTCTATTGAATACCGAATTTCCGAATGGAACAACTGGAAAAGTAGTTAGTGAGGCGTTGAACTAAGGTTTTCATTATATTTATAGTCTATGAAAAGAGAACTATGAAAACCTTATTCCAATTTCTTTTATTATTCCTAGGCTTTACAGCTTTTGCCCAAGAGGATTATTTGATCGAAAAATTTGAATTACCAGAGGTAGTAAAGGAAACTTCTGGATTAATTTTCTTCAACGATAAATTAATAACTCACAATGACAGTGGTGATGGCCCTAACCTATATGAGATAGACACTATTTCTCAAACCATTACAAGAACAATCACAATAAATAATGCTACCAATGTAGATTGGGAGGATATGGACCAAGACGACACCTATATATATGTTGGTGATATCGGAAATAATAGTGGAGATCGTCAAGATCTCAAAATATATAGGATTTTAAAGTCGGATTTCATCAGTTCTAATTCTGTTTCGGCAGATGTAATCTCTTTTTCCTATGAAGA
>CAZDKB010000009.1:0-39950 GCA_964505885.1 uncultured Flavobacterium sp. | reverse complement strand
GCCATACCACATTTGTTCCACATGATCTTACCTAATTTCTTGTGGTAATAATCAACTGACTTTGTTCCTTCATTGTTAATCAATTTGGCAACGCTATCACGAACATTCTTTTCAGCTTCATCAAACTCAGGAGATTCCGTAGAAATCGGTCCTGTTCTAATATCATGTGACAAATAATCTCCAATGGTGTATGGTAATACAAAATATCCGTCTGCTAAACCTTGCATCAATGCAGAAGCTCCTAATCTGTTTGCTCCATGATCAGAGAAGTTTGCTTCACCAATTGCATACAATCCAGGCACAGTTGTCATTAAGTTGTAATCAACCCAAAGTCCACCCATTGTATAGTGAACCGCAGGATAGATCATCATCGGAGTTTTATATGGATTCTGATCTACGATCTTCTCGTACATCTGGAATAAGTTTCCATATTTATTCTCAACTACTTTTGTTCCAAGTTCTGTAACAACTTTATTATCATTTACATCTAAACCTTTCACATAAGCCTGCTCTTTACCATAACGTTGAATCGCATCTGCAAAATCTAAGTAAACAGCTTCTCCTGTTTGGTTGACACCATAACCAGCATCACAACGCTCTTTGGCTGCTCTTGAAGCCACATCACGCGGTACAAGGTTACCGAATGCAGGATATCTTCTTTCTAAATAGTAATCTCTATCTTCTTCGGCAAGTTCAGTTGGTTTTAATTTACCAGCTCTAATTGCCTCAGCGTCTTTCATGTGTTTTGGAACCCAAATACGTCCGTCATTTCTTAAAGATTCAGACATCAGTGTTAATTTAGACTGATGATCTCCAGAAACTGGGATACAAGTTGGGTGGATTTGTGTGTAACAAGGGTTCGCAAAGAAAGCTCCTCTTTTGTGTGCTTTCCAAGCAGCTGTTACATTAGATCCCATAGCATAAGTCGACAAGTAAAATGCATTTCCATAACCTCCAGTTCCAAGAACTACGGCGTGAGCTGCGTGTCTTTCAATTTCACCAGTCACAAGGTTTCTTGCTATGATTCCTCTTGCCTTTCCATCAACGATTACAACATCTAACATCTCATGACGAGTATACATCTTGATCTTTCCACGACCAATTTGACGATTCATAGCAGCATAAGCTCCTAATAATAATTGCTGACCCGTTTGTCCTTTTGCGTAGAACGTTCTCGATACAAGAACTCCTCCGAAAGAACGGTTATCTAAAAGACCTCCGTATTCTCTTGCAAAAGGAACTCCTTGTGCAACACATTGGTCAATAATATTTGTTGATACTTCAGCCAAACGATACACGTTTGCTTCACGAGAACGATAATCTCCTCCTTTTACAGTATCATAAAATAATCTGTAGGTTGAGTCTCCATCTCCCTGATAGTTCTTTGCTGCGTTGATTCCTCCTTGAGCTGCAATCGAATGTGCACGTCTTGGAGAGTCTTGAAAACAGAATGCTTTTACATTATATCCTAATTCTGCTAATGTCGCAGCAGCAGAACCTCCTGCTAATCCAGTTCCCACGATGATCACATCGATCAAACGCTTATTCGCCGGGTTTACTAGATTGATTTCATTCTTATGTTTTGTCCACTTATCCGCTAGTGGTCCTTCTGGTATTTTTGAATCTAATACTGACATTTGGTTCTAGTTTTAGTGAGTGAAGTGGTGAAACAATGCGATGAAAATAAATAAAGCAGGAATTCCAATTGAATACACTTTGCTAAACCCTTTTAAACTCTTAACATACTTGTTATTCGCTCCAACAGATTGGAAGGCAGAATTAAATCCATGTAATAAGTGAAGAGCTAATAAGATGAAAGAAACTGAGTAAATTCCAACTCGAACTGGACTTACAAATTTCTCACGCAATTCTTCATAGTAACGGAAACCTGATTCAGCCACATTGGGATCTAACAATCCTGACATATCTCCATCTATATATTTTACAGTCATCTCATGCACCCAGAAATCATACATATGAAGTCCCAAGAAAGCAAGAATAACAACTCCGGTTAACAACATGTTTCTTGAAACCCAAGACGAATTATCTTTTGCAGAATTGCTTGCATATTTGACACCTCTGGAAGCTTTGTTTTTTGCCTCTAGAATGAATCCCATTACAAAGTGGAAGATCACACCAATAATTAAAATCGGTTGCATCAACCCTTGAATTAATGGATTGGTTCCCATAAAGTGGGAAAGTTCGTTAAATAGTTCCTCGCTAAACACAGAAGTAAAGTTGATTGCAACGTGCATTACTAGGAATATCATAAGAAAAAAGGCAGATAAAGCCATTGCGACTTTTCTACCTACTGAAGAGCTAAAGATACCACTCATATTTTTCGTTAATTTTTAGACTGACAAATTTACAACGCAAACGTTTTATTAGCAAACCTTGAGCTGTCTTTTGGTTCGTATTTAGAATGATTTTAATTAAAGAAAAACCCCTTATTTACAAGGGGTTGATTTATTTAAGGATGATAATGTCTACTCGTCTATTATTTGCCCTCCCATCTTCGGTTAAGTTTGAATCTATTGGGTCAGATTCTCCCAAACCCTCAATGTCAATTCTATCCTTTGCTATACCACTGTCTACCAGATAGTTTCTAACTGCACTTGCCCTCCTTAAAGACAATTCTCTATTAGCTTCATAACTCCCTGTGCTATCCGTATGACCCACAATCTTAAATCTGATGTCCTTAGGTTTTTCTATCAAAATTTTTGCTAAGTCAATTATAAAAGGATAAGTCTCTTGTGTGAAGTTGTAGTTTCCCGATTCAAATTGAATCTTCTTTGCTATAGTTACAAGATCTTCTTTGGGTTTTTCCTCTTTAACTTCAATTACTTTCTTAAGATCTTTTAAAGCCGGGCAACCATGGTTTGCGGGGTCTCCTTTTACAGAAGGACAATGGTCTGCCTTGTCTACTACACCGTCTCCATCAGAATCTGAATAAGGGCATCCGTTATTTTCTGGAAAACCCGCAGAATTGATACAATAGTCTTTATCGTCTGGCACCCCATCTGAATCTGAATCCGTAATTTCTATAACTTTTTCTACTTCCACCTCTTTCTCCACTTTCTGTTTCGAAAGTTTAATTACAGTTCCGATGGAATAAACAAAATGCCCCGTTTCAAATAGGTTGTTATCACTGAAAGTGTTTTTGATCACGGCATTGAAATCAAGAGCAACTCTATCAGAGATCCAAATAGAAGCACCGCCTCCGTAATTGAAAGTGAAAGTACCATCATTAATCGTGAATCTACCTAGACCTGCATTGGCATAGAGATCTAACCAAGATAAGTCTTCACTAAAACTAAAGACTTCATTTAAGTACATTTTAGCATGTACGTCCAAAGAATAGTAACCCTCTGTTCCAGAAGGTCTAATCCCATCAATTATTGAACTCCCCGAGTCCCAAGAATTGATAGTGAGTGTGGCTTCAATTCCGAACTTTCGACTAAGTCTATTCTCGATTCCAAGAGTTAATGGAAGATCACTAAATGCATTTTGGTCTAGCCTTCCCAAACCAGCAAATAGATCGCCAGCACCTCGGTTGTCTACTACGTTGACACCTAGTTTAAAATTCCATTTACTAAGTTGTTCTTCCGTTTCTTGTGAAAAAGAGTACAAGCAACAAAAGAGTAATAAAAGTGTGGTTAGTTTTCTCATCTTAAGTTTTTATAGCCTCAAATTATAAAAACCCAGAGAAAAAACAACCTATTTTACTGAAAACTTGCCATTTACGCTACCAATCTTTACCGTATAATCACCTTTCGGTAAATAATAAATACCATTTTGGGCTTTTCTTAGCTTAACGTCTTTGTTCGCATCTTCAAAGGAATTCTTACCAGACTCAGAGAATGAAAGATCGAATTCAGCTTCATTATACCCTTTATCTGCATTCACTGTAATCGTATTTACTTTTACGTCTTTATGGTAAATATCCACAGATACAGATTTGGTTGATCCCGAATAGAATGGAATCTTCATACTTGGCGTAAATGTGTTAGCCCATTGAGCTCTTGAACTTCCCCATCTGGCACTGCTTCTCACATTATTCATTGAGAAGACATGAGCCTCTTTAGAGGTCAGTTCTTTTGTCATTTTTTGAAGTGGCGCAATATCTGCGACATACATAGACCTTCCATGAGTTCCCACAACTAAATGCTTTGCTTTAGGTTGAACCGCAAGATCATGCACGGCAACATTTGGCAATCCATTTTGGAAAGGATACCACTCTGAACCTCCATTGAGAGTTGTGTATAATCCGTTATCTGTTCCCACATACAAAATGTCGGCATTTGCAGAATCTTCCCTGATAACATTCACAGGCGATGCTGGCATATTACTCGAAATACTCCTCCAAGTTTGTCCGTAATCATCAGAAACATATATATAAGTAGTAAAGTCATCCCAACGATAACCGTTTAAAGTCACATAAACTCTTTCCTTTTTGTGTTGAGATGCAATTACCCTACTTACCCAAAGATCTTTTGGAAATGAATCTGAAATTCTTGTCCATGATCCTCCACCATTTTTTGAAATATGAACATATCCATCATCCGATCCTACATACAGCAATCCGAACTTGAAAGGCGATTCTGAAATCGTAGTTAAAGTTCCATAAGCCACATTTCCTTTCTTACCTCCGGTGGTCAGATCATCAGAAATAGTTTCCCAAGTATCTCCTTGGTTTAGACTTCTATGAAGTTTGTTTCCTCCAAAGTACAAGATATCTTGATTGTGTTTAGATAGTAATATTGGAGATTGCCAATTGAATCGGTATGGATTTTCTCCTAGCGTATGTCTTGGCTGAATATACCTTCTTGCACCTGTCTCTCTATTCAGTCGGAAATAGCTTCCAAATTGGAATCCTGTAAATACAATATTTGGATTTCTATCATCTACTTGTACTTGCATTCCGTCTCCTCCCATGATTGACTCATAAGGATTTTGACCTGAAGAATGCCACCTCTTATTCATTCGAGCATTGTGGTCTGCCACCCAAACTCCGTTATCCTGCAATCCTCCATAAACCTTATACGATTTTTGATTATCTGCATGAATAGCGTAGAATTGTCCTACTGAGGGTGAATTCAGTTTGATCCAGCTTTCACCATCGTCATAAGACATATTCAACCCTCCGTCGTTTCCATTTAATAAATGACCCGATCTATTTGGATTTACCCATAATGCTTGATGGTCTGAGTGTACATTTTCTCTACTGATAGAAGAAAAAGTCTTTCCACCGTCTTTCGACTTCAAGATGGGTACTCCCATAATATAAATAGCGTTTTTATCTTGAAGATCTACACGAATTTCACCAAAATAATATCCATAAGAAGAATACACTCCATCCAAGTAACCTTCATGAGTTCTTTTCCAAGATCCACCACCGTTGGTTGTTAGAAAAACCTCAGCACCAATCACTGGAGAATCAAATAACATCGCGTTGGCATTCTCAACATATTTGGCAAGATCAACAGGTTTTGCAGATCCTGAACGAACCATTTGCTTAACGCTTTTAACTGAATATTTTTGCTCAAATCGATTGGATCTTAAATAAGCTCCTAATTTTTTAGTATCCAATGCTAAGAAGGCATCAACAGACATGGTTTTAAAATCATCCTTGGTCAAATCATCAGAGTTTTTATTACCTCCAGTCTTTGGTCTTCTAAACTGACTATCATGAAAAGCGTATACCGTGTTATCGTCATAAACTGCTAATCCGATTCTTCCAACTCCATCGCCATTAGGGAATCCATTATTATCTGAGATCTTTTTCCAAGAATCTCCACCATCCGTACTCTTATAAATACCAGAATTCTTTCCATCTCCGTCAAAATTCCAAGCTTTACGCTCACGCTCCCATGCCGCAGCATACAATATTTCTGGATTGTTTGGTGAAGCAGTAACATCAATGATTCCTGTATCTTTATTTATGTATAAGGTCTTTTTCCAAGATTTTCCTCCATTAACTGTTTTAAAGATTCCTCGTTCTTTATTTGAGGAATATAAGTGCCCGATTACACCGATTACAACCTCATCTGGATTGTTTGGGTTTATTTCAATTCCGCCAATATGATGAGAATCCGAAAGACCCATATGTTCCCAGGTCTTACCATTATCATTTGATTTCATGATTCCGATCCCAGCATAAGACGAGCGAGAAGAATTGTTTTCTCCTGTTCCTACCCAAATGGTTCCATTTTTCCAATCAACAGCAATATCTCCAACGTTTTGTGTGGGGGAATTGTCCATGATAGGTGTGAAAGTGGTTCCATTATTATTCGTGTACCATAATCCACCCGATGCATAACCCACATAGAACTCTGTAGGGTCATTAGGATTTACATCTACATCTGCAACACGTCCACTCATCACAGTGGGACCAATATTTGTAAAAGGTAGATTCTTAACTATGGAAGTTTCTGTTAATTGTTCTTTGTTCTCTAAAGCTTTCTTAACAACTTTTGCTTTGGTAGCAGGTTGTTGGCCGAAAATTGAAATAGAAATAAAAAAGAGGGAAATTTGAAATAAAGTTTTCATAAGGTTTGATTTGAGAGCCCCTAATTTACTACTTTTATGACAAATAAACCGAATCAAACAAACGATGAAATACGACTTAATCGACAACGCTCTCTTTATCAAAAACAGAAAGAATTTTGCGGCGCAAATGAAACCAAACAGTCTTGCTGTTTTCAATTCTAATGACATATATCCCGTTAGTGCAGATAGTACAATGCCTTTTGAACAGCACAGAGACATTTTTTTCTTAAGTGGAGTTGATCAAGAGGAAAGTATTTTAGTCATCTTTCCTGACTGTCCCAAAGAAAAACATCGTGAGATTCTTTTCTTAAAGGAAACCAATGAACATATCGCCGTATGGGAAGGTGAAAAACTCACCAAAGAGGCGGCCTTCAAAACCTCCGGAATTAAAACGGTGTATTGGTTACAGGACATGGAAAAGGTGATGTTCGAATTAATGACTCAATGCGATACTGTATATGTGAACACTAATGAACATTACAGAGCAAGTGTTGAAACGGAAACTAGGGAAGATAGATACACAAAATGGTTAAAAGCTAAATATCCTGCTCATTCTGTTGCTAAGTCTAATCCTATTTTACAAAGATTACGCTCCGTCAAAGATCCTATCGAATTAGCGATCATGCAAAAGGCTTGCGATATTACTGAGAAAGGATTCAGAAGAATTTTAAACTTTGTAAAACCTGAGGTTTGGGAATACGAGATTGAAGCTGAATTTATCCATGAATTTCTAAGAAATCGATCGAAAGGATTCGCTTATACTCCAATTGTTGCGAGTGGAAATAACGCCAATGTACTGCACTATATCGAGAACAATCAGCAATGTAAAGCTGGTGATCTTTTATTGATGGATGTGGGTGCAGAATACGCAAATTACTCTTCTGATATGACTAGAACCATTCCTGTTTCTGGACGTTTTACAGATAGACAAAAAGCAGTTTATAATGCGGTGAATAAAGTAAAAATTGAGGCGACTAAAATGCTAGTTCCTGGAAATGATTGGACGGAATATCATATTGAAGTAGGAAAGCTTATGACCTCAGAATTATTGGGTCTAGGTTTATTAGATAAGGCGGATGTTCAAAATGAAGATCCAGATTGGCCAGCTTATAAAAAGTACTTTATGCATGGTACTTCGCATCATATTGGATTAGACACTCATGATTATGGATTGTTGCATGAGCCTATGCAACCCAATATGGTATTTACGGTTGAGCCAGGAATCTATCTGCCAGACGAAGGTTTTGGAATTCGATTAGAAGATGATGTGGTAATCCAAGCTTCTGGAGAACCCATCAATTTGATGAAGAATATCCCAATCGATGCAGATGATATCGAGGATATCATGAACTCATAAATTACTCCAGAATGAAAATGTATATCCTTTTGAAAGATGATTTACCAGAAGGAATTGCTGCTCTCTCTTCTGCCCATGCTTCGCTAGCCTGTTATCTAAAGTTTCAAGATAGTGAAACTATGAAAACTTGGGTTGAAGGAACATTTTACAAGGTGATCTGTAAGGTAAATGACAAAGAATTTGATAAAGCAAAGACCTTTGAGGATCATGTAGTTTTAACAGAATCTGCGCTTGACAATCAAGAGGTTGCTATTGCTTTCAAACCAAGAGAAGAATGGCCAAAGGCTTTCAGGTTCTATAGGTTATATAAATAAAACATTAAGGAATATGGATTCAAAGAACAGAAGAAAATTTTTAAAAACTTTCGCTGCCGGTGCAACAGGTTTGGCTGTACTACCCGCATTTGGAGCTTCTTTGGAAACACCTCTACAAGAAGTTAACGAGCAATTTTCAAAAAATTCAAAAGATACATCTGAGAAGTTTTGGAAAGGTCTTAAAAAAGAGTTTCGATTTGCAAATGGAGTCCAGTATTTTAATAATGCTTCCCTAGGTTCTTCACCTATTTCTGTCAGAAAAGCAACGCGAGACTTTCGAGATACTTTAGACGATTTCCCCTCAAAATATATGTGGGGTGGCTGGAACAAGGAAAAAGAAGAAACACGAAAAAAGGTCGCTGATTTCTTTTCTGTAGACCAAGAGGAGATCGCTTTGATCCATAACACCACAGAAGGCATGAACTTGATCGCTCAAAGTTTCAATTTTGAACCGGGTGATGAAGTACTTATTGCAGATCATGATCACACAAGCGCATACATCCCTTGGGAGGTTTGGCAAGAACAAAAAGGAATAAAACTTGTTCGTCCTACCTTGCCTATTTTACCGAAAACAAAAGCTGAAGTTGTTTCTTTATATGAAAATGCAATTACTTCAAAAACTAAGGTAATCTCTCTTTGCCATATTGTAAACACAAACGGAATGATCCTACCTGTTAAAGAGATCTCTGAGATGGCTCATAAAAGAGGAATCTTAGTTGCTGTAGATGGAGCTCAAGCAGCAGGAATGTTCAATATAGATCTGCATGAACTCGAATGCGATTTCTATGCCGCAAGTTCTCACAAATGGTTGTTCTCTCCAAAAGGAGTTGGTGTTTTTTATGCCAAAAAAGAAAGTCAGAAACACTTAAAACCACTTATCGTTTGTAAAGGCCATAAGGACCAAAGTATTCGTAGACTTGAGAATTATAATACTCGAAACCTTCCTGAGGTTTTAGGGCTTGGGGCAAGTATTGATTTTCTGAATGCAATTGGATTGCAAAAGATCCACAATAGAACCTATGAGCTAAAATCCTACTTCCGATCTAAGATCGAAAACAACCCAAAATTCAAGCTAAAAACACCCGCCAATAATCATCTATCAGGTGCAATTCAGGTTGTAGAGGTTGTTGGAAAGAATGTCAATTCCGTAAAGCAGAAGCTATTTGAAAAACATGGAATCGATTGCAGACCTATGTCTGGTTTTGGATTGAATGCTCTTAGAATTTCTTTAGCAATCTATATAACAAAAAAAGATATCGACGGATTGGTTGAAGCTTTGAACAATGTTTGATCGAAAGTGATTTAACATTTTCTTCTGAGTAGATTTTCTATATATCATTTACATTTATAGAAATCTATCAATCAACACCTTATCTGATTTTTATATTGGAAAGTATGAGGTCACGGTAAAACAATACAAACAGTTTTGTGAAGACACAAAAAAGGAACTTACAAAAGCTCCTAACTGGGGTTGGATAGATTCTCATCCTATCATGAATATCTCTTGGAATGATGCCAATGACTATATCAAATGGCTCAATAAAGAGACAGGACAAACTTTCGGTTACCCACGGAAGCTGAATTCGAATATGTCATCAGAAACGGAGGAAAAGAAGGAACTTATCCTTTCGACAAATCTTCAAATAATCCTGGCGAAAATATGGCCGATGAAGCCTTCAGCAGAAAAAACCCAAGCTGGTCTCGATCAAGAATTTGGGCGGATTATGACGACGGATATGTAGGAACCTCTCCCGTAGGAACTTTCTCAGCTAACAATCTCGACGTGCATGATATCAATGGAAATGCTTGGGAATGGGTGAGTGATTGGTATGCAGAGTATTCTTCTGCTGATGTCACCGATCCCAAAGGTCCAAAGGACGGAAAGTTTAAAGTGGGGCGTGGAGCTAGTTTTAATGCAGATCCTTGGCACATAAGATCTGCTGGTAGAAATTGGGTAGAACCCGAGTTTAAAAAACCTGGGTTTCGTATCGCGAAAGACAAATAAAAAACCCTGACGATAAATGTCAGGGCTCTTAATCTAAAACAGATCGATCTAACTTCTTAAACTGTTTCCAATTCTAAAGGTTGTGCTACTGGAAAGTCCACAGGAATCTGAGTAGTACTGTGTATATAGTTTGAGATGGTTTTGTCTCCTACTAAAGAAATGATATCAATGACACTCCCTTGAGTATATCCAGCATCTAAAAGGTTTTGTAAAACCTCTGCATCTGTTCTTCCTCTGTTTTCGGTTACATTTCTCGCGAATCTAGCTAAGGCATCTAACTTAGAGTTGAAAGAAGCTCTTCCTGCTCTTAATTCTAAGATCTGATCATCTGTAAATCCGTTCATCTTTCCAATAGCAGTGTGAGCAGATAAACAATAAAGACATTCGTTTACTTGACTTACAGCTAGGTTTACAACTTCTTTCTCTTTCGCAGATAATGAAGTTTTTGCGTTTGAGAAAGTTAAATAATTCTCTAAGGCTGTGTCACTGTGTGCGTAGGTTGCATATAAGTTTGGAACGAATCCTACAGCTTTTTTTAAGTTATCAAAAATCCCTTGATTTTTAACTGATACTTCTTCTCTGGTGGGTACATTAAATGTGCTCATAATTGTGTGTTTTTAAATTTTAATATTTTGTTATTTTGAAATTTATTCTTGACATTCAAATCCTTGAATGACTTCATTACTGTCGTATTCTTGATAGCCCCAACAGTTTGGACATTGCATATAGTTTTTTGAAATCATCTCCTGGTGTTTTTAAGAGGCTGCAAGGCCTTTCTTTTAATTACACCACAAAGATGCGACGAGAAGGAGTGTCTAAAAATGGACAAAAGTTCCTAGTAATTGGACAAACTAGGATTTCATGAGTTTTTTGAAGCTTTTTGGCGAGGATGAAGTGGCTTTTGTAAAGAATCTAGTAAAATAAGCTGGATCATTAAAGCCAAGATCGAAAGCAATTTCTTTAACGGAGAAGTCGGTGTAGATTAGTTTTCTCTTTGCTTCTAGAATAATTCTGTTCTTGATAAAATCACTTGGCGTTTGAGTTCCTATCTTCTGAAAGTGTTTGGTCAAAGACTTTGGTGAGATTCCTAGCCTTGTTGCATAATCTGTGACCGAATGCATTTTTTTAAAGTTGAACTCAACTAAAGTGCTGAAGTCCTTAAAGAGTTTAGATTCGATATCGTCTTTTACAATATGACGCTCCTTCCTCACTCTAACAGAATGTATAATAAACTGTTTCAAATAGGATTGAAGCATATCATATTGTGCAGCTTCTTTTTGGTTGAACTCCTCGATTAATTCAGAAAGAATAAAATCTAACTTCCTAGCGTCTTTTTCTTCTAGCTGAATAAACGGAGTTTCATAGATATTATTGAACAATACTCCATTACAAGAGATCTCTTTATCATGTGTTTGAATACAATAAAAGTCTCTCACAAAAGATAATCGGTAAGCTTCTTTTATCTGCTCTGAATCCACTGTGAAAACCTGACCAGAGGATAAAAAGAAAAGTACATTTCCATCAAAAGAGTATTCTTCAAAATCGATATGATAGGTTCCTTTTCCTTCTTTGATCCAAAATATGGTAAAAGCATCAATCTTTTCTGCTTCGTTGACAACACAGGCTTTTTCGAAATTAACCGTGCTTAAGGAAAATGTATCTTGAAAAGAATACTTCTTAATATCTTGGATGGCCATTTGTTGAAAGTTTTTCTTTTCGTCGTAATTTTTCTTAAGAATTACATTTAGATTGAACTCACTCTTAAGAACTGAAGTGTGGTCGAATTAAAATCATCAGGTTTTTCAACGTTCACTACATGACCACAATTCTCTATAATATGCAAAGTAGATTGTACATGTTTATCTACAATTCTCTTTATGGAAGGCAGAAATAAATGATCTTCCTCACCCATGACATATAAAGTAGGAATCTCAATATCTTTGGCTCTAAAAAACCGTAAAAGAGGATTGATCTCTGCCGTCAATTTAAACCAGCGAACAAACTCTTTTTGATATAATTTCTTTGCTTCGTTTGCAAATAAAACTCGAGACTCCTTATGATTCTTTTTAGGCATAATGATAAAAGCAAAAAGCTTATATAAGTACATATAAGGAACCACAGATTTGAATATGATTCCCAATCTCATCAATACCTGAGATCTGAAGTTTAATTTTAAGATCGCTCCTCCCATTACCATAGATTCTACTAAATCAGGTCTCGATTCAGCTAGATTTCGGATCAATATTGTTCCTAAAGAAATACCGATAAAATGAGATTTCTTAATCTTTAAATGATCTAAGACTTCAATGATATCTTGGGTGATAGAGTCGAAGGTATATTTTGTGTTGAAGCTGTCTTTTAAAGAAGGTTTGCTATTTCCATGCCCGCGAAGATCAAGGACCAACACATTGTATTCTGCTTTAAACGCTCGAATTTGTCTGAACCAAATAGAGCTACTTCCTCCCGCGCCATGAACAAAACTCACCCATTTGTCAGTGTTCTTGTTCTCATATACAATGTGATGTAACATAGAAACAATTGAAGTGCAAAGATACAGCTATTTAAATATCTATTTGACCCTGAAACAAGTGGAGGGTGACAAAAAGCAATACCCCTTCTGACTTGTCATACTGAACTTGTTTCAGCATCTCTAGGACGAATTTTCAATAGATATGTATTATTATTAATTTAGACCCTCTTCTTCGCAGCCAAATTAACAACGGTCATAACTCCAAACATCACAAAGGCGGGTATCACCCAACCCAAACCTTGAGAGGATAATGGGATCCAAGACTGAATATCGCTTAAACTTCCTTCAGACACAAAAAATGCAAGAAAATCAGGAATACTGAAGATAAAGGTTGTTAAAACAACAGCTTTAAAAATCAGGGGAGTTGCCCATTTATCCGAAAGCACATTCAATAGGATCAATACAATTGTGATAGGATAGATAAACATCAAGGCTGGAAATGCAGCACTAATGATTTCTCCTACTTTATTATAACCGATTAGAACGCCCAAAATACAACTCAAAAAAGCTGTGATCACATATGCTTTTTGAGAGTTATTAAAGACTCCTTTCACATAATCTGAAGCTCCCGTAATGATTCCAACACCTGTTGTAAAACAAGCTAAAGAAACCAAAACACCTAAAAACGAAGTTCCAATATTCCCAAGGGTTTCAGAACTAATAATTTGCAAATATTCTGTTCTAGGCATCCCTTCTGCAAACAAATGATTCAAATAAGAACCGCTAAAAACCATTCCTCCGTAGATCAAAAGCAAACCACCACCAGCTATAAAACCAGATTTAGAGATAATTTCTCGCTTGGCCTTGTAGGAAGTGTGGCCTCTTAAATTCAATGAGATTACGATTACAGCACCAACCACAACACCACCAATAGCGTCAAAGGTTTGATATCCTTCCAAAATTCCACTAATAAATGGAATCTCATAATTGTTTGCAGAAACGGACTGGTCAGGAGAAAACATAGCTAGAGAAATGATGGCTAAAAGAATCAAAACAATGATAGGTGTTAAGAACTTTCCAATTAAGCTAAGAATTTTGGACCTATTGATTGCAAATACAAAGATCAATGCAAAATAAATGATGCTGGTCATCCATGAACTAGTTCCAAAAAATGGTTGGATCGCCATTTCATGTGTCACCGATGCCGTTCTTGGTGCAGGAAAGGCTATTGCGATCAAATAAATACAGATACAAAAAACAGTGCTGAACAAAGGAGAAACTTTTTTTCCGAGATCATATAAGGTTCCTTGAACTCTTGCATGGGCCAATATTCCAAGAATCGGTATGATGACTGCCGTAATGATAAATCCAAATACCACCCATAACCATTGATCTCCTGAGTTGGCTCCTAAAAAAGGAGGAAGTATTAAATTCCCCGCTCCAAAAAATAAAGAGAAGAGTGCAAAACCACTCATCCAAATTTCCTTTTTTTTGTTCATTTATGTGCGTTTTTTGACCAAAAACAGTCCAAAATTGATTAAAATATATATAATTCCTGCCAAAATCAGCAAAAACTTCATCACAGCGAAATAGTAAGAAACAGAGACCCAAAGCTGATCCAAATCTCCTAAAAGCAGTCGAATCAATCCGTAATTCTCCATGAGATCAAAAATTGCAGCAAGAAATTGTAACCAAATTAGGATAACACCTAATTTGTAGATTTTCTTCTTCTCAAAAAGTCGTGTATTCAATTTATGGATTAAGAGCGCTATAAAAGATGAATACAAAAACGGAAACAAAAAATCCAGACCCAAACTTAAACCAGCTGCATTTCTACCTAGGTCACCCCATGAATTCATATAAGAGATTGCCGTTTCTAAGTCTTTCGAAAGTTCGAATGAGATAATTCCGCCAGTACAGACCTCATTGATCAAGTAAGAATCAAAGTACTTTAGAATCACAATCACAACAACCAACGAAAAAACCAAGGTGTAGGTGAGTCTCTTCTCAGATAATTCAGACAGTCTAGAAAATGGGGAACTTAGTTTCATTAATTGGTAAAAGCTTGTGAAAGATACATATTTTTGCGTCATGCAAAATGAGATCTTGTTTAAACAGACATCCATAGCTTTTTCAGATGAAGGTAAAGGCTCTACTGTGGTATTATTACACGGTTTTTTAGAAAACCGATGTATGTGGAACCAGATTTCCGAGGAGCTTCAAAAAACCAATAGAGTCATTTGTATTGATCTTCTTGGCCATGGAGAAACCTCTTGTTTAGGTTATTTGCATTCTATGGAATTAATGGCGGAAGCGGTTCATTCAGTCATAAAATCTTTAAGGTTAAGACGCATCATATTGATAGGGCACTCCATGGGAGGATATGTCTCTTTAGCTTTTGCTGAGAAGTATCCGAAAATGGTAAAAGCTCTTTGCTTAATGAACTCATCAGCTCAGGCTGATTCAATCCAACGAAATGAACTTCGGCTGCGAGCCAACAAAATGGTTCAGAACAACTTTGTGAATATGGTTAGAATGTCGATTGCCAACTTGTTTAAACCCGAGAGTTTAGATCAATTTCCAAAGGAAGTACAAAGGGTTAAAGAACAGGCTTTGAAAACTACAGTTCAGGGTTATATAGCTTGTATGGAGGGAATGAGAATTCGGCCAAACAGAGTTTCTGTTCTACACAACTTTGAAAAGGTCTTTTATTTGATCGGAAAATTTGATCCCGTGATCGATTATTCTTCCATCATCGAAGAGGCCAAAACTGTTAATGCCGAATACGTAGTTCTTGAAGGTGGTCATATGAGTCATATTGAGAACAAGAAGGAAACAATTGATTCTCTTCGTACCTTTGTTAGGCTTTAAAAATCTAATCCCATGAACAAGCTGCTAAAAATGTTGGTCTTGAGTCTACTTGTCTCAAGCCTGCATCAAACCGGTTTCTCTCAAAACAAACAAAAAGATTCTATTTACACTTATAAACGAGGTAGTTTCGACGGTATCGGGAAATGGTATATGGGCCGAGAGATTGCTTATGTTATGGGGTTTCAAGGAATCGGTTGGCTAGAAAGACCAGAACGAGAAAAAGAAGAAAATGTATCCCGACTCATCAAAAATATGAATATTCAATCCGCAGATAAAATTGCGGATATTGGAGCTGGGTCTGGATACCACGCTTTCAGAATGGCCAATATTGCCAAGAAAGGAGAAGTGTTCGCTGTTGATATTCAAGAAGAGATGCTCATGGCAATGGAGGTGTTGAAAGAAAGAGACTCAATCAGTAATGTAACAAAGGTATTGGGTTCGGAAAAAACCGTAAACCTCCAACCAAATTCAGTGGATAAGGTACTAATGGTAGACGTATATCATGAGTTTAACTATCCTGTTGAAATGATCGCTTCCATTTATAAGTCCCTCAAACCTAATGGTCAATTATTCCTAATTGAATACAGAGCTGAAGACCCAAAGGTTCCTATTAAAAAGCTTCATAAAATGTCAGAAAAACAAGCGGTAAAAGAAATGAAGGCCGCAGGTTTTGTTCTCGAAAAAAACATGGATAATCTACCTTGGCAACACTGTATGATCTTCACAAAGAAAACCAAATCTAAAAACTAAACTCCACCCCCAGAACTACTCCTGAAAGCTTAACGCCTCCTGCTGAAATATCGTGATATCCTGCATAATAAGCAGTTTTCTTTCTGTGATATTTTACTTGTGATCTTAGGGTTCCGATATTCCCATTATTTATCAAGGATTGCTGAAAAGAAAGGTGCAAACTCATGGGTCTAAAAGGATAAACTTCCATCCCAACATTATACATAACTCCGAAGGAATTCACATCAGTTCCTACATAGCTAACTCCGGCTCCCCACCATGCAGTTATAGCTCTTTCACGAATCCTGTAATAGTTTAAACCGATAGAAGTAACATCCAAATAATCGGTCCCATTTCTTACCTCTTCGAAAAAACTTTGATGGTGGAGTTCAATTCCTATCATAGGGTCAAATCGGTAACGAGCATTAACCTCAATAGAGTTCACAGTATTACCTACCAAATAATTGGTTCCTAATCTGAATTGACTCCTCTTGTCATCGGTCTCGAGTCCAAAATCGTACTCTCCATTTACATTACTGTAGTAATACGGATAAGGTGTAAAGTGCCTATATTCAAATTCTCCTAAGGCTGCCTTGTATCCGATCCAGGCAAAAAGTTCAATAAATAATTCAGCAAAAACCCCGGCATCCGAGTTACTTACTCTCGCATTATTACTTGAAGATGTGCTTGAACTACTGCTGTTTGTTCTTGAAGATAAATTGTCTTTGGCTTTGTCTAATTTTCCTTGAGATAAAGTAATCAAAGGAATAAATAGAAACACAATGGTTAGTTTTTTCATAGATACAAAAAATGATATAGGGTCATAAACAATTATTATGCCTAAATCTATTTTTGTTTAGCTATCAAACGAGTTCCAACCTTGGGCTTTCAATTCTAATTCCTGATTGGCTCGAGTGACCAAATTCATTCCTTGACCTTTTTCTGTGATATGCCCTATTACAGTGAGATTTGGGTTTCCTTTGATCTTTTCATAATCTCCGATAGAGACGGTCATTAAAAGTTCATAGTCTTCTCCACCGCTTAATGCCACCATGGTACTGTCTATATCGAATTCCTCACAAGTAGTAATCACTTGAGGATCTAAAGGAATCTTTTCTTCATAGATTTTGCATCCTACGTTACTTTGAGTACATATGTGCATAACCTCAGAAGACAGTCCGTCAGAAATATCAATCATGGAAGTGGGTTTCACATCTAATTCCTTTAACAAAGTAGGGATATCTTTTCTGGCCTCTGGTTTTAATTGCCTTTCGATCAAATAAGAGTAATTATCTAGATCGGGTTGGTTATTTGGATTCACCTGAAATACTTGCTTTTCTCTTTCCAATACCTGTAAACCAAGGTAAGCGCCACCAAGATCACCTGAAACAACTATAAGATCAGTCTCTTTCGCACCATCTCTATAAACAATATCTTCCTTTTTTGCTTTACCAATAGCAGTAACAGAAATCAAAATTCCTTTTGTGGAAGAAGTCGTGTCACCGCCTATCAAATCAACTTTATAGGTATCACAAGCCAATTGAATTCCCGCATAGAGCTCCTCAATGGCTTCTAAAGTAAATCTATTTGAGACGGCAATAGAAACTGTGATTTGTTCCGCACTCGCATTCATGGCATAGACATCAGAGAGATTGACCATTACGGACTTATACCCCAAATGCTTTAAGGGCATATAGCTCAGATCAAAATGAACTCCTTCTACTAGCAAGTCGGTTGTAACAACAGTTTGCAAATCCGTAGCATCCAAAACAGCTGCATCATCTCCAATGGCCTTAACTGTCGAAGAGTGATTAACTTTAAAATATTTAGTAATATGGTCTATTAATCCAAACTCTCCGAGTTCAGATAGAGATGTTCTTGATTGATTCTTATCCTCTAACATGCCGCAAAGATAAACACATTTTATTCGAATCAGTGTTCAGATAGACTGGGAAATAGCTTTAACATTTTTCTACTTAGAAACTTAGTACCTTTGTAAAGATAGTCGTTGAATAAACGATGTACGATTTCTACTAAAACAAACGTTAGATTACTAAAAGGCATAAAAAATCCCTACTATGAAAAAAATCATTCTTGTGCTATTCTGTTTCACCTGTATCATTTCATGTGATAGAACAGAGTTGGTTCCTGACACCGATCCAGAGGTAATCATTGTTGACCCAGATCCGGATCCAGACCCAGATCCCGATCCAGACCCTGACCCAGATCCAGATCCTGATCCAGTTACAGAACCTTGTATAAACGGAATGGCAGGTCAATATCCATGTAATGATTATGATTTTGTTTCTCATGTAGGGCTAGTAGCTCTCGGAGGGCTCGCGGCTCAAGGAAATGACTGCTGGGGATGGACAGACCCTGTAACTCTTAAAGAATATGCATTAGTAGGAACGTCTACAGGTACAGCATTCGTAGATATATCGAACCCAATTACTCCTCTTGTGGTTGCTTTCTTGCCAACACAGACCACCTTCAGTTCATGGCGAGACGTAAAAACATATGGAGACTATGCTTTTATCGTCAGTGAAGCTTTTGGGCATGGAATGCAGGTTTTTGATCTTACAAGATTAAGAGATATAAACCCTCTTCAACCTACTGTAAACGTATCAGCTGATGCCCATTATTCTGGTTTTGGAAATGCGCATAACCTTGTGATAAATGAGGAGAAGGCTTATGCCTACGCAGTTGGAACGAATACATTCTCTGGAGGTCCTCATTTTGTCGATATTTCAGACCCCCTGAATCCAACTGCAGCAGGCGGATACTCATTGGATTCTTATTCTCATGATGCCCAAGTCGTAACATATACAGGACCTGACACAGATTATACAGGAAGTGAAATCTTAATTGGAAGTAACGAAAATGAAGTTGTCATTGCCGATGTTTCAGACAAAAGCAATCCAAAAAGAATAGCAACCATAGATTATTCTAATATTGGATATACGCATCAAGGGTGGTTTACAGAAGATCAGAGATATTTCATTCTTGGCGATGAGTTAGATGAGATCAATTTTGGTGGAAATACGAGAACTGTGATCTTCGATTTTCAAGATCTTGACAACCCTGTTCATCATTTTGATTTTACGGGAGCGACTCCGGCGATTGATCACAATGGTTACGTCAAAGGAAACACATACTATTTGGCAAACTACACTGCAGGTGTTCGTATTTTTGATATTACAGATATTGGTTCCTCTACAATGACAGAAATAGGTTTTTTTGATACCTATACAAGCAATAACGGAACCTCTTTTGATGGGGTTTGGAATGTATATCCTTATTTTGAAAGTGGCAACATTTTGGTGAGCGATATCAATACTGGAATGTATCTTATCCGAAAGAGTCCAGATTAATGAGAAAGTGGTTCTATCTACTATCTATATTTTTGGTTTTTGCCTGTGAAAAGCAAGACCTTCCTTTTGATTCTTCACTTTCCAGCGATCAAATAATCACACTAGGAGGCAGCAGAAACGACGTAGCTCAATCCATAATTTCAACATCAGATGGCGGGTTTGCCGTGTTAGGTTATACGCAAAGCACAGACGGCGATATCAGTGACAAATCTGATGAATCCTATGATTTTTGGCTGTTAAAATTTGATGCGAGCGCAAATCAACAATGGAGTAAAACTTATGGCGGGTCTGCTGACGATAGAGGGTTTTCATTAATACAGACATCAGATAATGGCTTTGCTCTTTTAGGTTATACAGCCAGTTCTGATGGTGATATTAGTATGAATAATGGGAGTAGAGACTTCTGGCTGATCAAAACAGATGCTCAGGGAACCCTTGTTTGGGAAAAAACTTATGGGTTTTCAGGTTTAGATCAAGGGACTCATATCATTGAATCGTCTGATGGTCATTTTATAATTTCTGGAGTTCTGGATGTCACAGCATCTGCTGGAGACGGGAACTTTGGTAGGGGAACTACAAGGCATGCTGGAGGAGATTATTGGTTATTAAAAGTCACCCAATCTGGAGATCTTGTATGGTCTCGATACTACGGAGGATCCTTTACTGATGTTCCTTACGAATTCGTTGAAACCACATCTGGAAATTTTCTGGTTGCAGGCTCTTCGGATAGTAACGATGTAGACATCAATGCCAATAGAGGTAGTTATGATTTCTGGACGGTTCTTGCTGGGTCTAATGGAGATCTAATCAGTGAAAACTCTTACGGTGGAGCAGAAATTGACGAAGCCAGAGGAATTGTAAATTCCAACGATGGTAACTTTGTCATTGTTGGTGATACTAGAAGCAATGATCAAGATGTGACATCAAACAACGGAGCTGCAGACCTTTGGTTGATCAAAACAACGGAAACAGGCGAGATCATTTGGAATCGATCCATAGGTGGAACAAATTTTGATGTACCAAGATCTATTCGATCAACATCAAATGGAGGGTTTGTCATTGCGGGTAGCTCACGAAGTTCCGATGGGCAGCTGAGCACAAATCAAGGTCAGAATGATGCTTGGATCATTCGAACAAATGGTTCAGGAGAATTGATTTCAACAAAAACCTTTGGTGGATCAGAAATCGACTTTGGGTATGATGCGGTTCAATTACAAAATGGTAGCTTTATTCTTGTTGGAGAATCCAACAGCAATGATGGAAATATTACAGAAAATAAAGGGTTTACAGACCTCTTAATAATCAAGACAGATCTATGAAAAGACTTAAGTTTTTAGCACTATCAGTTCTAACTCTTGTAGTTTTTGGGTGCAGTGAAAACAATGATGTTCTCGCTGAACAAGTTTCTATAACCTTCAACTTTACGCATTTATGGGAAGGGGTTGCTATTGAAACTTCCGATTTTGGAAACACCACCTTTACCAATGCCAATGGTACGGATTTGATCATTAATGATGTTCGATATATAATATCAGATATTAGTTTGACACATAAAAGTGGTGTGGTCACATCATTAGATGAGTATGTTTTGGTTGATGTTGATGATGAAACTGGATTAACTTTTACAACTTCTCAGTCCATTTTACCAGGAGATTACACGAACCTTACCTTTCGTTTTGGTCTTAGCGAAGAAGACAATATCACAAATGCTTATCCAGATTTAACCTCAGCAAATTTTGATGTGGGCTCTGATCTTGGGGGAGGTTATCATTACATGCAAATGAATGGAACTTATATAAACTCAAACAGTGTTCAATCACCATTTAACTTTCATACCATTGCCGCAATAGACACTTCTGTTGCTGTTGCCGATAGAGTTCGCGAAGACACATCGATTAATTTCAGCATCGGCCCTGTTTCAGTTGAATCCAATACAAATATCAATCTCTCAGTTGATCTTTCGGGTTGGTTTACAAACCCAAATACTTGGGATCTGAACTTTTTTGACACCGCCTTAATGGGAAATTATGAAGCTCAGCAAGACATGTTTGAGAACGGTCAGCTATCTGTATTTAATTTAAACGATATCACTCAAGAATAATGCAAAGATCTTTTCTTCTTCTGATTTCAATGATCTTTTTCTCTTGTGGAAACGGAGGAATTGAAGAAGAAGTTTATGTTCCAACACCCGTATCCTTAGAGGTTCCACAGTTATTTCAAGAACAGATCATAGCTCCTGTGATCCCAAACGATAACCCTCTGACCGAAGAGGGAATTGCGCTAGGAAAGCGACTTTTTTTTGATCGAAGGCTATCCAAAAACAACTCGAAATCATGTGCCTCTTGTCACAATCCAAGACAGGCATTTACAGAAAATACTCAATTTAGCATTGGAGTAGACGGACAGCCCGGAGTTCGAAACTCCATGCCACTCTTTAATCTCGCATGGAACTTTGGAGATCGATTTGCATGGGACGGGAAAGAATTAGGTTTGGAAAGACAAGCATTAGAACCTGTGGTGAATCCGATTGAAATGCATTCTACTTGGACACAAGTTGCGGAAAAATTACAAGGAGATGCTCAATATCCAGATATGTTCTTAAGAGCTTTCGGAACCTCAACCATAGATTCTACATTGGTAACAAAAGCAATTTCACAATTTGAAAGAACCTTGATCTCAGGAAACTCGAAGTTCGATCAATTTCAATTAGGAAATATTAGCTTAACTGCACAAGAAGCAAATGGATTTGATGTGTATTCGAGAGAAGACAAAGGCGATTGTTTTCATTGTCACGGGACAGGAAACAACCCTCTTTGGACAGACAACGACTTTCATAACAACGGGCTTGATGCTGTCTTCACAGACCTTGGTTTAGGAGCAGTTACAGGAGATCCCAATGATAACGCAAAATTTAGAACTCCTAGTTTACGCAATTTGGCATTTACAGCTCCATACATGCACGATGGTAGATTCAACACGCTCGAAGAGGTCATCGACTTCTATAGTGACGGCCTTCAACATTCCCCAACAATTGACCCTTTGATGAAAAATGTTGACCAAGGAGGAGTTCAATTATCTGCTCAAGACAAAGCAGATCTTAAAGCTTTTTTATTGACACTTACCGATAACGACTTTGTAAACAATCCTTTATTTCAGAACTAATCCGCTCAGTTCCTGAGATCAAGTATAAACCGAGACTATAAGAATCATAAGATTAACTTATTATCAAATCGAACAATATAATATAGGCTTAGGCCTTGATTTGACAGTTATATCGTATCTTTGCGGACACAATTTAGATTAAATCTATTTAAAACTTATGATTAAGGTATCTGATTCAGCAAAAAGGAAGGTTATCGAATTGATGACTGATGATGGTTTTGATGCGACCAAAGACTTTGTGCGTGTTGGCGTAAAAAGTGGTGGATGCTCAGGTCTATCATATGATTTGGATTTTGATAATACACAAAAAGAAAACGACAAGATTTTTGAAGACAATGATGTAAAGATCATTGTAGACAAAAAGAGCTTTTTATACTTAGTTGGAACCACTCTAGAATACTCCGGAGGATTGAACGGAAAGGGATTTGTATTTAACAATCCTAATGCCAATAGGACCTGCGGATGTGGGGAGTCATTTTCACTTTAACAAACAAACCATGAGTAAGTATACTGAAGACGATTTAAGGGAAGAGTTAAAAACCAAAGAATATGAGTATGGTTTTTATACGGATATTGAAAGTGAAACTTTCCCAAAAGGTCTAAACGAAGACATTGTTCGTGCGATTTCTAAGAAAAAGAATGAGCCAGAATGGATGACAGAATGGAGATTGGAAGCCTTTAAAATTTGGTCAGAAATGACTGAACCAGAATGGGCAAATGTGAACTATCAAAAACCAAACTTCCAGGATATCGCTTATTATTCTGCGCCCAAGCAAAAACCTAAATTAAACAGTTTAGATGAGGTTGATCCAGAGCTTTTGGCAACTTTTGAAAAATTGGGAATCTCTTTAGAAGAGCAAAAAAGGTTAGCGAATGTTGCTGTTGATATTGTAATGGACTCGGTTTCTGTGGCTACAACCTTTAAAGAAACATTAGCAGAGAAAGGAATCATCTTTATGCCAATCTCTGAGGCGATCCAAGAACACCCAGAATTAGTGAAGAAATATATCGGTTCGGTTGTTCCTCCAAAGGACAACTTCTATGCTGCACTAAACTCAGCTGTTTTCTCAGATGGGTCTTTCTGTTACATTCCGAAAGGTGTGAAATGTCCGATGGAATTATCCACCTATTTCAGAATCAATGAAGGAGGAACAGGTCAGTTTGAGAGAACATTAGTTGTTGCAGATAAAGGAAGTTACGTAAGTTATCTAGAAGGATGTACTGCTCCTCAAAGAGATGAGAATCAGTTACACGCAGCCGTAGTAGAGTTAATCGCTATGGATGACGCAGAGATCAAGTATTCGACAGTTCAAAACTGGTTCCCAGGAGACAGTGAAGGAAAAGGTGGTGTCTTCAACTTTGTAACCAAAAGAGGATTATGTGAGACCAACGCAAAAATCTCTTGGACTCAAGTAGAAACAGGTTCTGCGATCACTTGGAAATACCCAAGTTGTGTGTTGAAAGGAAACAATTCTGTGGGTGAGTTCTACTCTATCGCAGTTACCAATAACTTCCAACAAGCAGATACCGGAACAAAAATGATCCACTTAGGAAAGAACACCAAGTCTACGATCATCTCAAAAGGTATTTCTGCAGGAAAATCTCAAAACAGTTACCGAGGGTTGGTGCAGATCAATTCGAGAGCTGAAAATGCGAGAAACTTCTCTCAGTGTGATAGTCTATTGATGGGTAATGAATGTGGTGCACATACCTTCCCATACATAGAATCGAAAAACAGATCCGCACAGATAGAACACGAAGCTACAACCAGTAAAATTGGTGAAGATCAATTATTCTATTGTAACCAACGTGGTATCGATACAGAAAAAGCAATTGCTTTGATTGTAAACGGATTTAGTAAAGAAGTATTAAACAAACTTCCGATGGAATTTGCTGTAGAAGCTCAAAAATTACTTGAGATCAGCTTAGAAGGAAGTGTAGGATAACAAACAAAGAACAAAACAAAAATCTAAAATAAAAGTCATGTTAAAGATCGAAAACTTGCATGCTGAAGTAGATAACAAAGCCATTTTAAAAGGGCTGAATCTGCATGTTAAAGCGGGAGAGGTTCACGCGATCATGGGGCCAAACGGAGCTGGAAAAAGTACTCTAGCTTCTATTGTTGCTGGTAAGGAAGATTACGAAGTAACCGATGGAACCATTGAATTGAACGGTGAAGATATTAGCGAGCTAGCTCCTGAAGAAAGAGCGCATTCTGGAGTATTCTTATCATTCCAATATCCGGTTGAAATCCCAGGGGTAACGGTAACAAACTTTATCAAAACTGCGATCAACGAATCACGCAAAGCTCAAGGTTTAGAAGACATGCCTGCTAAGGATATGTTGAAAAAGATCCGTGAGAAATCAGCTTTGTTAGAAATCGACCGTAAGTTCTTATCACGTTCCCTGAATGAAGGATTCTCTGGAGGTGAAAAGAAACGTAATGAGATCTTCCAAATGGCAATGTTAGAGCCAAAATTGGCAATCTTAGATGAAACTGATTCAGGGTTAGATATCGACGCCTTGAGAATCGTTGCTAACGGAGTTAACAAACTAAAATCAGAAGATAACGCTGTAGTAGTAATCACTCACTATCAGAGGTTATTGGATCATATTGTTCCAGATTTTGTACACGTTCTATATGACGGACAGATCGTAAAAACAGGAGATGCTTCTTTAGCGCACAAATTAGAAGCACAAGGATACGATTGGATCAAAGAAGAATTGGTTTCCTAAACAAGATCAAATGGATTTAAAAGAAAAATTAGTTTCTTCCTATGTTGCCTTTGAAGATGGAGTGAATATCAATTCTGATGTTCATGACATTCGATCAAAAGCCTTTCAAAACTTTGAAAAAGTAGGATTTCCAACAAAGAAATTAGAGGCTTGGAAATACACTTCTTTGAATTCTGTTCTTAAGGAAGACTACAGTATATTTCCAGATAAAGGAAAAGCAGTTACTTTAGCTGAAGTAAAGAAATACTTCATACATGATATCGATACCTACAAAGTTGTCTTTATTGATGGAAAGTACGCTTCATTCTTATCTGAAACCACACATGATACCATTGATGTTTGCTTGATGTCTTCAGCTTTGACCAAGTCAAAGTACAAAGCGGTGATTGAAAACTATTTCAACAAAGCAGCAAAACAAGATAACTTAACATCATTGAATACAGCTTTCGCCAAAGAGGGAGCTTATATACATATTCCTAGAAATACAGAAGTAGAGAAGCCAATTCAGATTATCAATTTTACAACGGGGTCTGAAGCAGCTACCATGACTCAGCCAAGAAACTTGATTGTTGTTGGTCAGAATGCTCATGTACAGATCATTGAGCGTCATCAAAGTCTAACTGAAAACGCTGTACTTACGAACTCTGTGACAGAAATCTTTGCAGACAGACATGCTACTGTTGACTATTATAAGATACAGAACGATGTGACTTCAGCATCTCTTGTAGACAATACGTACATCGAACAACAAGGTGAAAGTGAAGTATCTGTTCATACCTTCTCTTTTGGTGGAAATATTACAAGAAACAACTTGAATTTCTTCCAAAAAGGAGAGCATATCAACTCTATCCTAAAAGGAATCACCATTATTGAAGGAAAACAGCATGTAGACCATCACACATTAGTTCACCATATTGAACCTAATTGTGAGAGTCACCAGGATTACAAAGGAATCTATGATGAGAGATCTACAGGTGTATTCAATGGAAAAGTGATCGTTGAGAAAGAGGCTCAGAAAACAAATGCTTATCAACAAAATAACAATGTATTGGTGAGTGATCGCTCTACAATCAATGCGAAACCTCAACTAGAGATCTTTGCTGATGATGTAAAATGTTCACATGGTTGTACGATTGGTCAGTTAGATGAGCAAGCATTATTCTATATGCAACAACGAGGAATTCCTAAACGAGAAGCCAGAGGTTTATTAATGTATGCTTTTGCAAACACCGTTCTAGAGAGTGTTAAGATTCCTGAAGTAAAAGAGAGAATTACAAAGCTTATCGCGCAAAAATTAAATGTGAATATCGGGTTCGACATTTAATTTATTACAAACATATCATAAGAAAAAACAGGTAATACTACCTGTTTTTTTGTTTGTGGTAGTCAGTAATTTTAGCCATCAATCAAATCATATGGCTACTACTACAAAACCAAACAACGAAGGAACGACTCAAAAACCAACCACTTCAACACTTACTAATAAGGCAACAACTGCATCTGGCAAAAGAACCATCCCCGGCATTTCCCAAGAAGTGATCAATGAAATGACAGAAGAAATTAATGCAATGATGTCTTTTGCCGCCAATAAAGGATTGATCATCAACCCTGATGTGGTAAACTTGGCAAAAAGTGAGACCATAGACGACCTTGTAGCCGCACATAACATGCTTTGTAAAAACGTTGCTCCGGCAACACCTAAGTCTATCATTTATACTCGCGTTATGCGAGAAAACAATAGAGGAAAAAGCTTGTTCAAACAACTTCCATTAGTGAGAAATTTGATCATTTTAGCTATTCTATTCTTAATTTCTTACGTGCTATTTGCACAAACAAAAGCGGTAAATAATCAAAGTTTAGACGAAGGAGTGCTTGGAAATGAAGGAATATCTCTAGTACTTAATCTAGGATTTTTAGCCTCCATTGCTGGATTAGGCGTCCTTTTTAATCTTCTAAAAAAGGTAAGTAGTTCTGTAGTGAACAGTACCTTAGTTCCTGAGGAATCAATAAACTATGTTTCACAGATATTACTCGGTATAATCTCCGGTCTAATAATTTCTGAAGTAATTGTATTGTATACCACAGATCCTCAAGACATTAATCTTTTTAATAAAAGTGCCTTGGCATTGATCGGAGGGTTTTCTTCCGATGCGATCTTTACAATTTTACAAAGCTTAATCGCTAGATTAAAATCAGTTTTTGAGCCTTCATCAAGCTAAAAGCATTCTGAAATTTAATTTCCTGATTGACTTAAATAATCTATGGTAAGAGCAGACATTGTTCTTACTCCAAGGATAAATCCGCTTTCATCAATCACAAAATCTGGGGTATGGTGACCTGCTGCTTCACTGGGCTTTACGTCTGTTGCCTTTCCCCCTAGGAAAAAATACAGCCCAGGAACTTTTTGTTGAAAGAATGAGAAGTCCTCTGCTCCCGTAATCGCACTAATTTCATAAACGTTTTCTCTTTTTGCCGTGCGCTGCAAAGTAGGAAGCATTTGTTTTGTAAGCTCTAAATGATTGTAGGTTATTGGATATCCTTTTTCTATTTCAATGGTCGCTTCCGCTCTGTAAGCTTTCGCTATTGCAGGTACCATTTCTTCCATCCTATTGTTGATGAATTTTTGCATATCATAATCCAAGGTTCTAATGGTTCCTACCATCTTTGCGCTCTCAGGAATAATATTACTTCGAATTCCAGAGTTGATCATTCCCACAGTGATTACTGCTCCTTCTTTGGTAAGTTCAGATTCTCTACTGATAATGGTCTGTAACCCCGTAATAATCTGAGCAGAAGCAACTATTGGATCCACACTGGTCCATGGTCTAGAACCATGTGCTTGTTTACCTTTTACGTTAATTTCAAAAGATTGTGCAGCTGCCATAATACCTCCTGGTTTAAAGGAGATTTTTCCAACTTCCAATCCTGAACTTATATGCAATCCGAAGATCGCATCCACATCGGGATTCTTTAAAACCCCTTCTTTTACCATTAATTCGGCTCCTCCTTCTTCTCCTTTTGGAGCTCCTTCTTCTGCAGGTTGAAAAATAAATTTAACGGTTCCGCTAATTTCATCTTTCATTTGCGAGAGCACCTCCGCAACCCCCATTAAAATGGCCACATGAGAATCATGTCCACAGGCGTGCATCACTCCTGTTTCTTTTCCGTTATAAGTTGCTCTTACTTTTGATTTAAAAGGAAGGTCGTTTCTTTCAGTAACAGGCAAAGCATCCATATCTGCTCGAAGTGCAACCACCTTTCCGGGTTTATTTCCTTTTAAAATTCCAACTACTCCCGTATAAGCAACTTTTTCTTCAACCTGAATTCCAAGGCTTCGTAAGTGTTTAGCAATATATTCAGCTGTTTTAAACTCTCGATTAGACAATTCAGGGTTTTCATGTATATGACGTCTCCACTCTATCACTTTTTTCTCAACCTTTGCTGATAGTTGGTCGATCTTTTGATTGCTTTCCTGCCCTAGCGTCACAAAAGAGATGGCGCAACAGATGCTTGTTAGAATTAATTTCTTCATTTGATTAGTATTTTAAATTGTTGATTTAGTTCTTAATTGACTCTAATACTCCTTTGATTAAGTCATTATTGCTAAAGTTTCCGCTTAGTCCAAATCTTGCGATTACAAGTTCTTGTTCTGGAAGAATATAAACTCGCTGACCATCATGACCATTTGCGTAGAACATACTTCTGGGTACGTCAGGAATGGTTCCGTCATTTAACCAAAATTGGGCTCCATAAGCACCATTTGAGCTGGGCGTTGCTGTGGTGACATAATCTCTCCAATCTTCAGCAAAGATCTGTTCTCCATTCCAATTTCCATTCTGTGCATATAACCAACCAAATTTTGCCCAATCTCTGGCCGTTGCCCAAGAATAAGAAGAACCCACATAATTACCAGCCATATCTGTTTCTAAGACCATAGAGTTCATTCCTATCTTATCTATCAGTTCACTGTACCAATAATCCAAGTACTCTTGATGACTTTCTAGTTCGGTTCTTAAGATTCCAGACAAAAGATTAGATGTACCAGAAGAGTAGTTCCAAGTTTCATTGGGTTTACCGACAAACTGTTTTTTGATCTGAGATTTGGTCATGTCTTTCTCTAAGAATAGCATTTTAGTCACATCCGAAATTCCATCATAGCTTTCGTCCCACTCCAATCCACTATTCATTTGTAATAGATTATGAATGGTAATCTTCTTTCTATCATCATTTTTCCATTCTTCTATCGGTGCTGGGTCTTGAACATTTATCTTTCCTTGGTATTGCATAATTCCAAAAACAGTTCCCATAATGCTCTTGGTCATCGACCAGCCTAAAAACTTGGAATCCTTATGAAACTCATCATCGTATTTTTCCGAGATGATCTGACCTTTATAAAGAATGATAACAGCACGAGTTTTAAACTGAGGTTGAAAATGTTCGTCTAAATGCTTGTTAAGTTTGATATAATCAACATTGGCAAAAACGGTATCCATAGGTTCGGCGTTTCCATAAGGGAAAGGGATAGAATCGTTTGGTACAGCTCTTACAGGTTTCAAGTAGGGAGCGTTAACATCAAAATCTTTGGTGATCAAGGTAGCTCCTATTCCTTCTCTATAGACTGCTTTTCTGGTTAATAATCCAAATACCGAAGCTGTAGCAGATTGCTCTGGAATATTAATTTTATCATCAGCAAGTTCAACCAAATTAAAGTTGTTATCAGTAGAATCTGTAAGCTGCAAAGATCTTTCTGCCAAATAAACAGAAGACGCCATACTCTTTGATGAATAACCAGCGATGATATTTAGTTTTGGATAATTAATAATTACAACTAAGATCAAGGTTACTACAATGAGTAGTAAAAGTCGCTTTACGATTTTCATATTGTGGAGTCTGTGATTCTCACAAAAATAGGAAATTAAGCTTTGCAATCTTGTAAGTTTTGGCTTTCAAGCCCTACCTTTGTAAAACAAAACGATACCTATGTTTCCTGTAGAAAAAATTCGCGAAGATTTTCCTATCCTCAAAAGAGAGATCAACGGAAAACCACTCGTGTATTTTGACAATGCCGCTACATCTCAAACTCCTCAAATTGTAATTGATGCCATTGTAGATTATTATTCGAATTACAATGCAAACATCCATAGAGGGGTTCATGCTTTGAGTCAAGAAGCGACAGACAAATATGAGCAAGCTAGGATTAAACTTCAAAAGCATTTTAACGCTCGAGAATCCTACGAAATGATTTTTACTAGCGGAACTACCCATAGTATTAATATGGTGGCTTCAGGCTTCTCTAAATTATTACAGAAAGAAGATGAAGTGATCGTATCAGCATTAGAACATCATTCTAATATTGTGCCTTGGCAAATGCTTTGTGAAAAAACAGGAGCAACACTTAAGGTAATACCCATGGATGAAGACGGTTCTTTATTGATGGATGAGTATGACAATCTGCTTACCAACAAGACAAAATTGGTTTTCTGTAATCATATTTCTAATGCATTAGGCACCATTAATCCTGTAGAGGAGATTATTGAGAAAGCTCATGCTTTTGGAGCAGCCGTTCTTATTGATGGTGCTCAATCGGTTCCTCATATGGCGGTGGATGTTCAAGAACTTGATGTAGATTTTTACGTTGCTTCTGCTCATAAGGTATGCGGACCTACTGGAATGGGATTCTTATACGGAAAACAAGAGTGGTTAGAAAAATTACCTCCCTATCAAGGTGGTGGTGAAATGATCGAAACGGTTACCTTCGAAAAAACAACCTATGCGGGATTACCTCATAAGTTTGAAGCGGGTACTCCTGATATCTGTGGAGGGATCGCTTTTGGGATTGCCTTGGATTACGTAAACTCAATCGGATTAGATAAGATCGCAACTTATGAGCAAAAACTGCTTGATTATGGTACATCAAAGCTTGAAGAGATAGAGGGGTTAAGAATCTATGGAACCTCTAATAAAACTTCCGTGATCTCATTTAATGTGGACGGTATCCACCCATATGATATTGGTTCTATCCTAGATAAATTAGGTGTTGCTGTTCGCACAGGTCATCATTGTGCTCAACCAATCATGGATTTCTATAAAATCCCAGGAACTGTAAGAGCTTCATTCGCGTTTTACAATACAAAAGAAGAGATCGATCAATTAGTATCTGGTTTGAAAAGAGCGATACTAATGCTCTCATAATTTTCTTATGCAACTCACCAAAAAAGGGGATATCTGAACTCCCCTAAATTAGGTATTGCATTATTCAATTACTTTTTTGATATTGCGTTTTGTTAAAAATTTTAACATTTTATTAAGACTCTGTTAAACGTCAAACATTTCTGGTGTCAGATTCTTTAAGATTTAACTTTTTTAACACAATTTAATCAACGTTCAAATAATTACTAACCAAACCTAAACTAATCATGAAGAAAATTTATGGTGTGTTGCTTTTATCAGCAGCAATTTTCATTGGGTGTCAGAATGAAGGTGCAAACATAAACATTGATGAGCAGGCAGCGATAGATATGTCTGATTTCTATGTATTCACTGACTCTGATGACTCTAGAAGACCTGGAGCAAAAACTTGTCATTCTATGGATGTCTTAAATGAGCAATTGGAGAAAGACCCAAGCTTATATCAAAGAATGTATGATATCGAGTTTGCTACAAGAAAATTCTTACAACGTAACAAAAAGCCTGGAAACGGAAACGGAAACGGAAATGGCGGCGGCGGTAACGGCGGCGGTGGAGGAGGAACCACAGATCCTCCAGTAGATGACGGATTAGGAGTGATCAATATTCCTGTATACATCCATGTTGTTTATAGCAACTCTAATGAAAACATTAGTGATGCTCAGATCAATTCTCAAATGAATGTATTAAACGAAGATTTCAGAAGTACTAATGGAGATGTAAGTCAAGTACCTACAGAATTTGCTGGAGTAGTCGCAGATTCTGAGATCAATTTCACCCTGGCTGGCACATTCAGATATTCTGATGCAACAAGTTCATGGGGAACAAACAACGCTGTAAAATCAGCTTATCCTCCTGTTACACCAGAGACTCATTTAAATATTTGGGTTTGTAATATCGGTGGGGGGATCTTAGGATATGCTCAATTCCCAGGTGGAAACTTAGCAACTGATGGTGTTGTTGTTGCTCCACAATACTTCGGTACTACAGGATATGTCTCTGCTCCTTTTGATGGTGGTAGAACCCTAACCCATGAAGTTGGACATTATTTCAACTTACGTCATATTTGGGGAGATGGTAGATGTAGACAAGATGATTTCGTAGCTGATACTCCAAGTTCAGACAGACCAAACTACGGGTGTCCGAACTATCCAACAGCTCATTGTCGTACAAATGACATGACTATGAACTATATGGATTATGTGAACGACGCATGTATGTATATGTTCTCTGAGGGACAAAAAGCGCGTATGAGGGCCATCTTTGCATCTGGAGGTGCTAGAGAAGCTATGTATGCAGCATCGAACTAATCAAAGTTCAACAACCAAACTAGTAAAAAAGGCGTCCTTGTGGCGTCTTTTTTTATCTTTATGAACCATAAACTATATTATGAAAAGCACTTTATCTCTCGTTATCATATGCATGTCTTTATTATCGTGCATTGAAAAAAATAAAATACCTTCATTCAATTCCATGAGTTATGAAGCTTATACGAGAGGCTCTTCGATCTCAATAAAAGTAGAAGGAAACGAATTAAAGTTTCAGAAAAATCAAAATGCTGAAGAGATAAGAACACTGGATAAAAAGAAGGTTCATAAGTTAAACGAACTGATCTCTACCATAGACCTAAAGTTAATATCGTCAGTTGAGATTCCATCTACCAAACATCAAACAGATGGTGCTTTAGCAGGAGTTCTCACTGTAGAAGGTGCTGATAAAGCCCTTTATGAATCTCCAACTTTTGATGATGATAATCCCCCTGCTTTATTGAAGCCATTGATCCTCTATTTAAAAGAATTAACGGAATAAAAAAAAGCGGCTTTAGAGCCGCTTTTTAAGTAGTAGTTAACTTTTATAATCTTCTATGATTATATCCCCGGAGGGTAATTGGTGGGGTAATCATTCGCTCTTGGAATGTTACCTGAATTTGTAAAGTTTGATCCGTATGTTGCATCAATACCTTCTAAGATCTTCTTAGCCATTAAAGCGTATCCACGAGTTGTTAAGTGAATTCCGTCTAAACTTACCATACCACCGAATACAAGGCTAGTAGTCATGGTAAAGTCGTCGAACTGAGTTCCACCATTCGCAGCATCATTCAATAATCCGTCAAGATCGATTACCGCTAAGTTGTTTGCTGTACCAATATTTACAATTGTAGCGTTGTACGCATTTGTTGCCGTTTGGATATTATTTTGCTCTTCTGGAGTTAATACCCATCTATCTCCTAATGGAACACTTACACCATTGATCAACAAAGGATTTCCTCCAACTGTAGTTCCAATAAAACTAGCACTAGTTAAAACTAAGAAATCATCAGCTGTCGCCTGTCTGTATTGAGGAATACCCGCAAAAGCAGGATTGATTGCTCCTAGGTCTGTAAGATCTTCGTCAACAATAACAACAGCATTCTGTCCTGCAGCAAAGTTGATTGTTCTTCTATCTAATTCTTCCTGAGTAAATAAGCCTGTTCCTGCTAAAGCTTGAAAAGCTAATTGCAAACCACCGTTATACGCAGCATAACCTGCATTCAACTGACCAGCAGTAGCAGCATCCAATGGAACTGCATTATGAGGTACTGTAGTAAAGAATGGTAAATTTACAATAGAAGGCACTGTTACTACAGCTCCCTTAGCTCCATTTGCCGTCATTGCTTGTACGGTCGCACCAAATACTTGTGTAAACACTCCTGGGTCTGTAATATCATTCGGCCCATAAGTACTTGGGTCTGGGTTACCTGTTTGTACAACTCCAGTTCCTCCTGACGTGGCATATCCTAATACATCGTTTCCTCCAATTTCAGAAATTGTAAAGAAAGATGGGCTTTGTGCAGCAGCGTCTCCTAAAACAGTCGCTCCTGGACTAGATGCCATTCTTGCGTAATATGGATTTGCTAAGCCTAATGGCACGTTTGCTACACTTCCGTAACCTGGAGCTAATAAATGGAAACTCTTTGCTCCTGGTACACCCATATTGTTAAAAGGTCCTGTAAGCACCTGAGACACTTCAGTAGTTGGAGTTCCTGGTAAAACAGCTGGCCCTGCTCCGTTAAAGAATAATCTAGGGTTTGAAATCTGCTGTCCTCCTAAAAGAAGTCCACCAACATTATCATTTACTAAAGGTTGTGTAAAGTCTCCTCCACCCATTGCTGCCATTTGACGAGCCATGATTGCTGGGAAAGACTGAGATTGCGCTGCTAAGAAAACAGATCCGTCAGAAAACCCTGCTGTAAAGGAAGCTCCTATCGAAACAAAGTTTGAGAAATCAGCTGTTCCTGCTGTAGCATCTTCATAAACAACAACCGCTGCTGGAATTTCGTCCAATTCATTATTAACATCACAAGCAGTGAAGCTTGCTGCTAACGCCATTAAGAATATATATTTAAATTTTTTCATCTTTTTCTCCTATTAGTTGTTAATTGCCCATGAAACATATACTTGAGATCCTATCGCTCCTACACCAGGTGCACTAAAGAACTCTTGACCTGTAAGGTTAGATCCTCCAACCTTAAATACAGACTTCCATTTTGGAACTGTGTAGTTGATTTGCGCATCTAAAACTGTACGGCTATCAATTATAGCATCATGGAAAGTAGACTGCCATAAGTACTCATCTTGCCATCTTACATTAACGTTAAATCCAAAGTTCTTGAATAGATCTGGCTTACCAAATTGAAGTTTGACTTGGTGCTCTGGTGTGTTGAATGAAGGCTCGAAATCTGGATCTGAAGCTTCGTCAAACTCAAACTTGTTATACGTATAGTTCACTCCAAAATTGAATCCTGCTACTTTCGTGTTAATCGCAATCGCAGCTCCATAAGAATTCACATCAGCAGCTGAGTTTGTATACGTAGAGAAAGCTTTAAAATCTCCATTAGCCAAAGCTAATAAGGAAAGTCCACCGTCTCCTGCCTGACCATAGAATGGTACTAATACGTTTCTGTTAGAGATGAAGTCTTCATAAGTGTTATACCATGAACTTAAGTCAACCGTTACTTTTGATCCTTCTACGTCTAAAACACCACGATAACCAACTTCGAAAGCGGTAACTTTCTCTGGTGATACTAAAGCTGTATTCACAGCTGCAGGCGCTCCACCTACAACTGATGCCGCAGAGAACGCATTTTCGTAGGCATCTCTACCGGTTAAAGTAACAGTAGCAGATCCTGTGAAAGCTTGACCACCACCACTAACTGATAATGGGAAACTTGTATATCTATCTAAGTTATCTGGAGCAGATCCAACTAATAATGCTCTACCCGCATCTAAACCAATATACTGATCCTGAGTGGTTGGATATCTAAATCCTGTTTGCCATGACGCTCTGAAGTTGTGCTCTTTGTTTTCTCCAGCCGCATAAGCAAGGGATACTCTTGGTGAGTAATTGCTATCAAAGTTTTGAGCTCCATCCCAACGAATAGACGTTGTTAACTTCAAACGATCTTCTTCTAAGAAGTTCTTTTGCATTTGAGTATAAATACCATACTCGTCATAATTAATTGCTCCATCGTAATCTGTAAAGATCGTTCCATTAGAGTTTAATGAATATCTTCTGAAAGAACCTCCAATTTGGAATTCTGCCCAGTCGATCTGATCTCTAAAGTTATAGTTTACATCAGAGTGATATAATTTTGTATTGTCTTGGAATCTAGATCCTGTTAATAAGTTTGGATCTGATGTTACATCGTCAAAAGCAGCTTGGAATCCTGGTGTTCCTGGAACTAAACGTCCTGTATCTGCAGTTTGTCTCGCAAGTGCATGTGCTTGCTCTGGGATTAAACCACCAAGTGTTCCTTGAACAAATGCTCCTACATATTGACCAAACCAAGTACTGTCATCTTTCCATCTTCTATTAATGTTGATCGCAGCGAAACGAGTATCAAATGAATCTCCAGCATCTTCATTGGTCATATATCCTCTTACGAAGAAATTCTTTCCTCTAACTTCTAATCTGTGTTGCTCTAGGAAGAAGTTTTGAATGCTATATCTGTTTAATCCTTGGTAGATTGTATTACCTCTACCAATTTTAGAGTTCAAGATCACTTCTAAATTATCGTTTCCAAAAGGACGATAGTGAAGAGCCGCAGAGAATTTTACGCTACTTGCGTTATAATTCATTAAGTCTCTTTCTGCATAACCTGTTCTACTTACGTTAACACTTGGAACTAATGCATCAGCCCCAGAAGGTAAGATTCCTAAACCGATCAATGCTTGAGCAACTCCGTTGATGTTTGTAGAAACCTCATCTCCGTAAACATTCAATCCATCATAGTTGATGTCTGATTGTCTGTTTCCGGCAACATATCCATTGTTTAATGTGTTTCTATCATCAGTTGCATACCATTCTGTCCCGTTTAATACAGAAAGCGTTGCTTTTGCAGCGAAATACTCAGAAAAAGCATAAGCATAACGCACATTGTACTCGTAGAAGTCATTGTCTCCTGCTGCGTCTTGAATCGTCAATCCTCTTTTAAAAGAAAGGTTCACTCCCTTGTCATCAAAAGGACTTCTACTACGCATGAACATGATTCCGTTAAAAGCGTTTGCACCATATAGTGCAGAAGATGCTCCAGGAAGGATCTCTACTGTAGCAACGTCTAGTTCAGACATTCCTAACAAGTTACCAATCGCAAAGTTTAAGGCTGGAGAGGAATTATCCATCCCATCTACCAATTGCATAAATCTTGTGTTCGCGAAAGTTGCAAAACCTCTCGTGTTTACAGATTGAAAGGTTAAACTGTTTGTGTTTATATCAACACCTTTTAAATTCTGAAGACCATCGTAGAATGATGCTGCTGTTGAATTTTTTATTGCTCTTGCATCCAAGCGTTCAACCGTTACTGGCGACTCCAAAATACGTTCTGGAGTTCTAGATGCAGAGACAACAACCTCATCTAATGCAGTAGCATTTTCCTTAAGGTCTACTGTAACATTTTGGTTGTTCTGTGTAATTTCTACTTTTTGTGTTTGAAACCCTAACATAGAAACTTCGATGGTGAATGGAGGAACCTCACTTACAGTTAAAGTGAACTTTCCATCAAAATCTGTTGTGGTTCCGAGTGCTTTACCAGAAACCTTGATATTGGCTCCCAAAAGCGTTTCCCCCGTACTTGCATCCTTAACGGTACCAGTTACAACAGTCTGCGCGACCATTGCCACTGAACCACAAAATAGGAAGGCAAGGAATAATATTTTTTTAATCATAATGTAAATTATTTGTTAACTCACACGAAAATACAACTTTTTTTGACTCACGTAATAATTTCCCCAAAATTTTGAGATTTTATAGGGGTTTCAAGCTTTTTTTTATGAATAATCCATATTTTTCATACTTGAGTGTTTTGTAATGAATGAATTGTAACTTTGCATTTTAATTTCGTTTCTGTTGGAAATTATCCATTCCATTTCTAATTTTTCTTCCAAAGAAGCCACATATGTGACTATAGGCACCTTTGATGGAATTCACATCGGACATCAGAAGATCTTAAGCGATCTTATTACTTCTGCAAAACAAGATAAAAGGAAGTCTGTTCTTTTAACTTTTTTTCCTCATCCAAGAATGGTTCTACAACAAAACGTATCCATTGAGTTGCTAAACACCATTGATGAAAAGGCTCAGTTACTTGAACAAATGGGTCTTGATTATTTAATTATTCATCCATTTAGCAAAGAGTTTTCAAGACTAACGGCTCTCGACTTCGTGAGAGATGTTTTGGTGAATCAATTGAATACTTCAAAACTGATAATTGGGTATGACCATCACTTTGGAAAAAACAGAGAGGGAAATATAGATCAACTTAGAGAATACAGTCATTTGTATGATTTTGAAGTAGAGGAGATTCCTGCTCAAGACATTGACGATGTATCTGTAAGCTCTACCAAGATCCGTAAAGCTTTACATGAAGGGTTGCTCAAAACAGCCAACAAATATCTAGGCTATAAATTCATGGTAAATGGAACGGTTGTCAATGGAAAAAAGCTTGGAGGGCAGATTGGATTCCCAACAGCCAATATTGATGTGAAAGAAGACTATAAACTTATTCCAAAAACAGGAGTTTATGTAATTCAATCAAGCATTAACGGCAAGAACTATTATGGGATGATGAATATTGGATATCGTCCTACTGTTGATGGTAAACACCAAACCATTGAAGCTCATTTCTTCAATTTTGACGGGGATCTTTACGGGAAATCATTGAAGATAGAGTTTTTATATTTCCTTAGGGAAGAGCAAAAATTTGACTCTGTAGAAGAACTCATTCTTCAATTGAAAAAAGACAGGGCAGACGCCCATAATTATATACAGAACAACTTCTAGTTTTCCTTCTGTTATTCTAAGAACTTATTGTATTTTTGAGCCTTCAAAGAAGTAAATATTATGTTACAGGTTCAGTTTATTAAAGAAAATACAGAGCTCGTTTTAAGCGGATTGAACAAGCGCAAATTTGCAGATGCTGAAAACATCATCGAACAAGTTATAAATGCAGATGACACGAGAAGAAAATCTCAAGTTGCATTGGATAATGTATTGGCTGAATCGAACAAAATATCAAAAGAAATCGGACAATTGTTCAAGTCTGGTCAGATTGACAAGGCCAATGAGGCTAAGGCAAAAACCAAAGAGCTGAAAGAACAAAAGGAGAGCTTGTCAAAACAAAAAGCAGATGCAGAAGAGCAATTGCAAGAATTGTTATATCAAATCCCTAATGTCCCTCATCCGTCTGTTCCAGAAGGAAATACAGACGAGGATAATGAGGAAATCTTCAGAAATGGATCAATTCCAGAATTAGGAGATAATGCTCAACCTCACTGGGAGCTTGCAAAAAAATATGACATTATAGATTTTGAACTTGGAAATAAAATCACTGGTGCTGGATTTCCTGTGTATAAAGGAAAAGGGGCGAGATTACAACGTGCATTGATCAACTATTTCCTTGACAAGAATACTGGAGCTGGTTACGACGAAATTCAAGTACCGCACTTGGTTAATGATGCTTCAGGAAGAGGAACGGGCCAGTTACCCGATAAAGAAGGGCAAATGTATCATGTTGGAAATGAGGATCTTTATTTGATTCCTACTGCTGAGGTTCCCGTGACTAACATCTATAGAGACGTCATTTTAAAAGAGTCTGATTTTCCTGTTCAAAAAACAGGATATACACCATGCTTCAGAAGAGAAGCGGGTTCATATGGGGCTCATG
>CAZDKB010000008.1:9428-40586 GCA_964505885.1 uncultured Flavobacterium sp. | reverse complement strand
TCGAACTCGATTATCATCCTAAATGATACTTCCAAAATCTTGATGAACTTCGCTTATCTCTCAAAGCGGGTGCAAATGTAAAAACTTATTTTATTATCACAATGAAAAAAAATAACTTTTTTGAAAAAAAATTGAATTTTATTTCTGCACCGTTATGTAAATGAACTGCTCTTTAAAAGCGACGGCAAAGATACTTCACTTTATTTCTTTCAACCAAACAATTTTTGTGATTTTTTTGAACTTTTTTCTAACTACTTTGAAGTGTAGGAGTTAGCTTTTCTTTTTCTTTCTCTTTTGTTTTTTCAAGCGCTTCTTTCTCTGTTTGGCAAACATCTTTTTATACTCCTCTACGTCTACCTCTCCCTTTCTTTTCGCGGATATTTTTAGAAAGTCGAAATTGAGTTTAGAATCCTGAGCTTGCAAAGCCTCGTTTCTAAAAGCTCTTTGTAGCACATCTTCTATCAGATAATCTTCATTCACGGATTCTGGATGATATTCGCTCTTGAGAGAGAGCTTAAACAGATTTGCTGTAGTATTATACCAAAAGGCTTTCCAGCCACTTCTCAATTCCTTTATATTCTCAAAAGCAGTTCGTCCTGTTTGGCGATGGATCAACTTAATTAAAATACGCCCTTCTGTGCGGGTCATTTTTTTTAATTGATCTGTAAACTCTCCTTCCAAATATTTTTGCGCTCTTTTAATGTATCTACGTTTTTTTCGTTTGTTCTGAATTCTTTGAACTCTTACATTAATAGAATCTAATCTTTGCGAGGCTAGCTTGGCATAAGGATATGCTTTATAGACTTTCATTCGAAACCAATAATAATATCTGGCATCTACATTTGACTTGAACTTTAGATTCGGTAATATGGAAACCTCTTCAAGATCGATCATAAGCGTATCTCCTCTTTTAATAAGAATATAGTCTTCTAGATTTAAAGGAAGAGAGTCCTTTACTTGTCCGTGCAGAAGTGAAATACTTAAAAAAGATAATATGAATAGCAGTTTTTTCAATACTAAGAATTTATTAGTGTAAAGATAAATGGAAGTTTCAAAGTTTCAAAGTTGCAAAGGTTCATAGTTACAAAGTTGCAAAGTTGCAAAGCCTGCCTTCGGCAGATAATTGCATTAGGGATTGCAGCAAACTACCCCGCTTTCTTGACTCCTGGCAAGTAAGCGTGTAGTGCGAAAAGCCCGACCACGTTTTAACGTGGAAATGCCCAAATAATTATTGTTGACAATCCAATAATAAGATTCGTTCTATTTTGTTTTAACGAACTAAAAAATGGTTTTATTTTTATGCGAACAAATTCAATGAAGAATGTCTGAAAAATCAATTTTAAACGAAAAGTCGCTAGAGTTCTTAGAAAAGTACTTAAATAATGCGGCTCCAACAGGATATGAGTGGGAAGGTCAGAAGATCTGGATGGATTATTTGAAACCTTATGTAGATGAGTTTATTACGGACACCTATGGAAGTGCCGTTGCAGTGATCAATCCTGATGCGAAATATAAAGTAGTCATAGAAGGTCATGCCGATGAGATCTCATGGTATGTAAATTACATTTCTGATAATGGTTTGATTTATGTGATTAGAAATGGGGGAAGTGATCATCAAATTGCTCCAAGTAAAATCGTAAACATCCACACCAAAAAAGGAATTGTAAAAGGTGTGTTTGGATGGCCGGCTATCCATACAAGAAACAGAGCTAAAGAAGAACCACCAAAACCTGACAATATTTTTATTGATGTGGGTTGCAAAACCAAAGATGAAGTTCTTGAATTAGGAGTCCATGTAGGATGCGTGATTACTTATCCTGATGAGTTCCATATCTTAAATGAGAAGAACTTTGTTTGTAGAGCTATTGATAATAGAATGGGAGGATTTATGATTGCTGAAGTTGCGAGACTTTTACATGAAAACGGAAAGAAGCTTCCCTTTGGACTGTATGTAACCAATTCTGTGCAAGAAGAGATTGGTTTACGTGGTGCAGAAATGATCACTCAAACCATCAAACCGAATGTAGCTATTGTTACGGATGTGACTCACGACACCACAACTCCAATGATCGACCAAAAGAAAGAAGGTGCTATCAAATGTGGAGACGGTCCTGTGATTGCCTATGCTCCTGCGGTTCAGCAAAAACTAAGAGACCTTATTGTAGAAACAGCTGAAGAAAATAAGATAGATTTCCAGCGTTCTGCTTTATCTAGAGCAACGGGAACCGACACCGATGCATTTGCCTACAGCAATGGCGGAGTTGCTTCTGCTTTGATCTCTTTACCTTTAAGATATATGCATACCACTGTAGAAATGGTTTCTAGAGATGATGTAGAATCTGTAATCAAACTGATCTATGAATCTCTTTTAAAGATTGAAGACGGAGAGACTTTTTCTTACTTCGATTAACGATGAAGCTAAGCTGTCAAAAACATTTATTCGACATTCCTGAGGATGTCAGTTACTTGAACATTGCCGCTCTCTCTCCTTCCTTTAAATCGATAGAAGAGGCCGGCATTCGTTCTGTAATGCAAAAGAACAGACCATATCTGACTAAGATCTCTGATTTTTTTGATCCGGTTGAGGAATTACGTGGATTATACGCACAATTAATTGATGTAGATGATTCAGACCGAATTGCGACCATACCCTCGGTTTCTTATGGTTTGGCTAATGTTGCCAATAATATCTCTTTAAAAGATTCTGATGAGATCATTTTAATTGATGAGCAATTCCCAAGCAACTATTATATATGGAAGAAGCTTGCAGACTCGTCAGGGGCTCAAATAAAGATTGTAAAACCACCGCAAAATTCGAACGAAACCGGAAAAGAGTGGAATATAGCAATTCTCGATGCTATTGATGAAAATACTGCCCTCGTAGCCATGGGACAGGTGCACTGGTCTAATGGAACAGTATTTGATCTTAAGTCGATTCGAAAAAAAACAAAAGACAATAACGCTTTATTAATTATTGATGGGAGCCAGTCTGTAGGTGCTTATCCGTTTTCTGTAAAAGAAATACAACCAGACGCTTTGGTCTGTGCCGGATACAAATGGTTATTTGGCCCCTATGGAGGAGCTTTCTCTTATTACGGTGAATATTTTGATAATGGAACTCCGATTGAAGAAAGCTGGAGCAATCGAAAGAATAGTGAAGATTTTGCTGGATTAACAGAATACGAATCGGAATACAGACCATTTGCTAGCAGATATTCTGCGGGTGAAAGTGGGAGCTTTATCTATGTTCAAATGCGTATTGCTGGAATGAAGCAAGTGATAGAATGGCAACCTGAACGAATTCAAGAATTCTGTAAAGAACTTACCAAAGAACCGGTGATAGAACTAAGAGCATTGGGTTGCACAATTGAAAATGACGAGGATCGATCTCATCATATGTTTGGAGTTGGCTTGCCAGAATCTTTAGATATTCAAAAGCTAAAAGACAAATTTGCAGAGGAAAAAATCTTCGTTTCTTTTAGAGGAAGTTATATGAGATTATCTTGTCACCTCTATTCTACTTCTAAAGATTTTGACCGATTGATCAATAGTTTGAAACAGGTGTTGAATTCTTAAATCCTTCTTAAAATTTCTCTCATTTTGAATCAAATGTGTTTTTTAGTCGTCGATTAGAAAAACCGACCGAACATGAGAAAACTTTTAATTTTATCACTTATTGTTTTTGCTGCATGCACTAAGGAAAACAATAAGAACATTTCTTACACCATATCTCCATCCGAAAAGAATGGGAAACCAGCCTTACATGTTTCAATGGAATTTGAGGCAAACCCTTCGGGAGAAACCATTGTACAAATACAAGATAATGCATGGGGTCAAGAAAATCTTCACAATACCTTAAGTGATATTGATTCTGATCTCGCCAATGAAATCATTCAAGAAAAAGACAGTCAACGATTCATTATAAAGCACGATCCAAATCTTGAGAAAATCCAATTGTCTTATACTGTCCAGCAGGATACAGAAGGTGAACTCACTACTCGAGGAACCTATAGACCTGTTATTCAAAAGGAATACTTCCATATATTTTCACATAATTTCTTAATGCTACCCAAAGATTATGTGCCGGATTCCTATTCATTATTTAACGTGCAAATTGAGTGGAAAGATTTTGATCCAAACTACAATCTGATTAATAGCTTCGATACTAACAAAAGGACTCAATCCATTGAAAACACAAATGAAAGATATTTTCACAGTGCAGTCTTTACTGGCGGAGATTATCGACCTTATGAAATAGATGTTCAGGGTAATACAGCTATCCTTGGTATTCGAGGGAATTGGGAAGCATTTCAGGACACAACCTTAGTTAATACCTTACAACATACTCTGCAAGTACAGAGAGACCTTTGGCAAGATCATTCTCAAGAATATTTTGCAGTTACCATGACACCTACTTATGGAGAGAGAGGCTATAGTTATCAAGGTAGCGGACTTACGAACTCATTTGCGACTTCCGCAACTAACAATAAGTACCTGGAACACGCAGGACTCGTTTATTTGTTTAATCACGAGTTACAGCATAATTGGATCGGACATCTAATCAAGAACGAGAATGAAGAAGAGCAGTATTGGTTTAGTGAAGGATTCACAGAGTATTATACCATCAAGAATATCGCTAAAAATAAAATCGGTGGTCTTGATGAGGATTTTTACATTGACAAGTTCAATGAGTTTATTATGAACCTTTCACAATCTGCAGCAAAAGAAGCTCCAAATTCTGAAATGACTTATGAGAACTTTTGGAAGAGTTATGATTTCTCTAAATTACCTTATCGAAGAGGAGCCATTTTCGCATTCTATCTAGATCATAAGATTCAACAAGATTCTGACGGCATATTAAGTTTAGACGATCTGATGCTGGAAATAAAAAAGGACGCCGTAGAAAAAGGTCAATTATTGTCACATGATTATTTTTTAACTAAGGCAAACCAATTCTTACTAGAAGAGCTAAATCCTTTTTTCGACAAACATATCATCAAAGGAGAATTCTTTGATCTCGCAGGCATCTTTAAGGAATTTGGATATGAATATAATAAGACTGCAACCGTTTTTAATCTAGGTATTACTTTTACAGAGAATAATGCTTATATCGCTGAAATAGACGAAACATCTAATGCATACAAGGCTGGATTGAGGAAAGGAGATCGAATTACTAAACGCAGTTATTCTTACGAACCAACTTCTGAAGCTGAGATCACTGTAAAGAAAAACGGTGCGGAAAAAGTCATCAAATTTTTCCCTGCAAAAGAAGATGATATTCCAACTTTATCTCAAAGTGATTCCAACAAAAAAACTTTATCTTTTGGCTTCAATTAAAGTCAATGGACGAGCTTATAGACATACTGGATTCTGAGGGAAACTTTACAGGAAGAACTTGCTTAAAATCCGAAGCACATAAACACGGTCATTTTCATGCTACTGTTCATGTATGGTTATACACTCGTGATGAGAGGGTGCTCTTACAAAAACGTTCTCCAAACAAAAAGGTATTTCCAAACCTTTGGGATATTTCGGTTGCGGGTCATATTGCTGCAGGAGAACAAATACTGGATGCTGCCTTAAGAGAAGTCTATGAAGAAATTGGATTGGAATTAAAACAGACAGATCTTGTCAAAATCGGAACACGTAAACATCAGGTGTCACATGCCAACGGTATTCAAGACAATGAGATCCATCATGTATTTATTGCAGAGTTAAAGACGGACCTAAGTAACTTAACTGTTCAAGAGGAGGAAGTAGCAGGCTTAGAACTTTTTGATCTGTCAATACTTTCCAATACAAAAAACCTCGAAAACGTATTGCTTCCGAGGTTTCATGATTATTATTGTAAGGTTCAAGAGAAGATTTACTCAATAGGTCTTAAGTAGCTCTTAGGTGGAAGTTGTTCCGTGCTTAAAATTGATTTGGTAAATTCAACTCCTGGTCCAGCAGGTTCAACAGGCTGACCATTTTCATCCTTTTTATACCAAGTAATCTTTGTTGGTAAAACCATTCCATTCGTTTCTCCCCATTGTCCATATTTGATCAAGTTAAATCGATCTGAAGGTTTTTTCGATCGAAATGTAACGGTGTAAGCTAACCATTCCATCTGATAAGTCTCAGGATGATAATATAATATATAATTGTCATCTGGTGATGTTCCTATATTCGCTTTATATGAGATCTTAATACCCGGATATTTTATTCCTTCAAACTCTATAGCATTTGCGTTTTCATAGATGATTCCATCATCTGCTAATACAAAGGGCATTGCATAAAAATAAAAGAACAAATTATGATAGAATTCTGGATTTCCTCTATAAGCTCCTGAATCAGATTCTTGCAGCCATACTTCATTTCCATCATACCCCATAGAGTACTTTGGGGCCATCACATAAGTTTTCCTGTTCCAAAGATCAATGGTGTGTTGTTCCTCTCCTTTATAGAAAGACATAGTAGCTTGAGAACGCCATTTCTCAATTCCGCCATGTTTTTCGAAGACTTTCCCCAATTCAACTGGGAATTTTTCTACGGGTTTTTCTTCTCTCTTTTCTTGAGGTTTACAAGAAAAAAGAACCATAGCAACGATCAAAATAAGAGATAAAATTTTCATCAAATGTAAGTTATTTTAAAAGGTAGTTCGAAGTTCTATTAGTTACTTACAAAAAAACCCGACAAAATTTGCCGGGTCCTTAACCAATAACTATTAACGATAAATCAAAATTTAGTGTTGATCTATATTTTTTAAGCCACTACAGATAATGTTCCTTTCTCCGAATTTAGCTCTTTCACTTCTTCAAATTGATTTGAAGTATTTTTTGCTCCTCCAGCTTTAAGCGCTTTGTCACCAGCAAAGAATGTTTTATGATCATCTCCCAAATCAGATCCAGCCATTCTTTGATGCTTGACACATGATACTCCTTTTCTAATCTCTTGTCTTTGTACATTTTGAACGTAAGCTAACATCCCTTCTTCACCATAATAACCCACTGAAAGATCATTCATATGTAAAGCAGTTGTATGGTAGGTTGGAAGCGTGATCAAATGATGGAAAATTCCGGCTTCTCTTGCTCCATCTTCTTGGAAAGATTTGATTTTTTGATCTGCTCTGAAGCTTAATTCTGTATCATCATAAGCAGCATTCATTAAATTATTTCTATCATAAGCCGTTAAATTCATTCCCTCCTCACGCATTTCTTCATATGCTTGTTTTCTAAAGTTGAGCGTCCAATTAAACGAAGGTGAATTGTTATAAACTAATTTAGCAGTTGGCACAATCTCTTTCACTCTATTCATCATCGCGGCAATCTGTTTAACATTGGGAGTTGGAGTTTCTATCCATAATAGATCTGCTCCGTTTTGAAGACTTGTGATACAGTCTAAAACGACCCTATCAATGTTTGATCCTTCTTTGAATTTGTATAATCCATTTGACAATCTAACAGGTCTAACCAATTTACCATCTCTCTTCAAGAGAACATCAAACTCATTTACTTCCTCTACAGAAACTTCTTGTGCTTCTATGAAGTTCAAATATTTAGAGGCCAGATCTCCAGGTTCTTGGCTCACAGGAAGCTTTTGAGTTAAGCCAGCTCCTTCCGAATCTGTTCTAGCCACAATGATTCCTTCATCAATTCCTAACTCTAAAAATGCATATCTCACAGCATTTAGCTTTGCGATAAAATCTTCATGAGGAACGGTTACTTTACCATCTTGATGTCCGCATTGTTTAGCGTCAGAAACCTGATTTTCAATCTGAATTGCACAGGCTCCTGCTTGGATCATTTGCTTTGCCAATAAATAGGTAGCTTCTTCGTTACCAAAACCAGCATCGATATCAGCGATAATAGGAACGATATGAGTTTGGAAATTATCGATTTGATCTTGTACATCTTCACCATTTTCCAATCTTCTGAAAAGATCATTGAGCTCAATAGCATCTGCCTGTCTCAGAAAATCATAAATCTCAGCAATTAATTTTGGCACCGCTGTTTTTTCATGCATAGACTGATCTGGTAGCGGTCCAAATTCTGAACGAAGTGCTGCTACCATCCAACCTGAAAGATATAAGTATCTTTTGTTAGTTGTCTTGTGATGTTTTTTAACAGCTATCATGTTTTGCTGAGCAATAAACCCATGCCAACAACCCAAAGATTGAGTGTACTGAGATGAATCAGCATCAAAATCTGCCATATCTTTTCTTATGATCCCTGCTGTATATTTTGCAATCTCTAAACCAGTTCTAAAACGGTTTTGAGTAATCATTCTAGCAGAACTCTCTGGAGAGATACTTTGCCAGCTATTTCCAAATTTTTGTTTAAGTCTTACTACTTTTTCTAGCGCAGATTCATAATTGCTATGTTCTAAAGTTTTCATATTTTTGATTTGATATTAAATTATTAGTCCCGCATTATGAATGTTGCCGCATTCGCGGGATTTTTTTATTACAGATATTTATAAGCGGATAAGGTTAAGAACTCCACAAACTCTTTGTTTGTGACAAGATCATTTAATAAGTTCACTGCCTCCTTATACTTTCCCTGACAAATAATGTCTGGACCACATTCAAGGATAATCTTCTCTACTTCATCATCTAATAATTGTTGATATAATCCTAAAGTAAATTCTCGTCCGTCTTCCAAACGAACTTTCTTATCGAGCCAATGCCATAACTGAGTTCTTGAAATCTCTGCAGTTGCCGCATCCTCCATTAAATGATAGAGAGCCGCAGCTCCTTTACCTGCGAGCCAAGATTCTAGATATAATATTGCTACATTAATATTTTTTCGAACTCCTTCTTCTGTAACAGTTCCTTCTGGGACCGCCAATAATTGCCCTGGAGTCATTCTTAGATTCAATTTCTTATCTATCTGATTAGCATTTGGCATATGTCTGTCAAATACGTTTTTTGCAACCGACACCAAGCCGGGATGGGCGACCCAAGTACCATCATGTCCGTTTAACACTTCTCTTTCTTTATCTGCTTTTACCTTTTTTATTGCTGCTTCGTTTGCAGAGGGATTATTTTTGATAGGAATTTGAGCTGCCATCCCTCCCATTGCATGAATTCCTCTTTGATGACAAACAGAGATTACTAGTCTAGAGTAAGCATCCATAAAAGGAGTGGTCATGGTAACTTGATCTCTATTTGGAACAATAAATCCAGGGTGATTTTTTAGTTTTTTAATATAGGAGAAGATATAATCCCATCTACCACAGTTGAGTCCAACTATATGATCTTTTAATTCATAAATAAATTCATTCAGTTGAAAACTGGCTGTAATTGTCTCAACCAATAAAGTACACTTGAAAGTTCCAAGAGGTACACCTAAATATTCTTGTGCGAAATTAAATACATTATTCCACCATCTAGCCTCTTCATAATTTTCAAGTTTCGGCAAATAGAAATAAGGAGCAGTTCCTCTTTCTAATAAGGTTTTTGTATTATGGAAAACATACAAACCAAAGTCTACCAAGGAACCTGACAATTCCTGATCCTCGAAAACTAAGTGTTTTTCATTTAAATGCAATCCTCTTGGACGAACCAATAAAACAGCTGTATCTTTATTCAGTACATAACTTTTATTCTTAATTGGATCATGAAGTTCTATCGTTCGCAGATTTGCATCTTTTAGGTTTTGCTGACCTTCCATAATATTCTTCCAAGATGGTGCAGTGCTATCTTCAAAATCAGCCATAAACGTATTTGCACCAGAATTAAGAGCATTAATAACCATTTTACGATCAACAGGCCCTGTGATCTCAACACGTCTGTCCAATAAATCTTGTGGAATTGAAGCTGCTTCCCATTCACTATTCCGAATTCTTGAGGTCTCCATTGGGAAATCTGGGCTCACACCTGAATCAAATAAGGCTTGTTGTGCCTCTCTATGAACTAACAACTTCAAACGTTGCGAATCAAACCTCTGATGAAGCTCTAATAGAAAGCTCATAGCGTCATCAGTAAGGATCTCTGGATACTGAGGCAACGTCAAATCAGACAGTTGCAATTGCGATTGGTTGATGGTATTTATCATATTTACTTCTTTTTACACTACAAGTATAAAAAAATTATTTCAAATAGCGAACGTTCGCTATTTATTTTTTTTCGCTATTTATTAATATTCGCAAAATATTCTATATTTACGTCATGGATCAAGAATACATAAGGCTCATATTTGGACTGAAATTAAAGCAGATAAGAACTGATAAAGAACTCTCTCTTTTCGGTTTAGCTAAAATCTCTGGAATGTCTAAATCATATCTGAATGAAATAGAAAAAGGGAAGAAATATCCTAAACCAGATAAGATTGCGATTCTCGCTCAGTGTTTAGATGTAAGTTACGATGAACTAGTATCCTTGAAATTAGAGAAGAACCTCGCTCCTATTGCCAAAATCTTAGATTCCAATTTTTTAAAAGAGATTCCTTTCGAATTATTCGGGATTCAGCAAGGTGCTCTGATAGATATTATTGCAAAATCTCCGGCAAAGGTTACTGCATTTATAAGTACGATATTTGAGATTGCTAGGAACTATAATTTCGAAAAGGATAATTTTTATCTAGCATCCGTTCGATCATACCAGGAAGCCAATCACAATTTTTTTCCTGAGCTTGAACAAAAAGTCTTGGCTTTCGCAAAAAGCTATCAGTTGAATCTTTCCAAAAAAATAAGTCGTACTGATCTTATTGATATCTTGAAAGAAGAATATGACTACACCATTATTAAAGAAGATCTAGACAATCCTGAACATCATAACTTGAGATCCGTATTTGTAGAAGACTCTAAAACTCTATTGATCTCCAATAAAATAGACACTCAACAGGAACTATTTATATATGCCAAAGAAATTGGTTTTAACTATTTAGAGATTAAAGACCGGTTGACGACCTTTCCTTGGATTCAGTTTGATAGCTTCGATGAAGTTCTTACCAATTTCCAAGCTTCTTATTTTGCGGGAGCTCTCGTAATGCCAAGACAAACAATCGTTTCTGATCTTAAGACATTATTCAACAAAAAAGAGATTAAACCTGTTCATTTTAAAGTCTTACTTAATAAATACAATACATCACCCGAGACTTTATTTCAGCGATTAACAAATATTCTTCCCAGAGATTTTGGATTTAAAGACTTGTTCTTTCTTCGATTCAATTATTCACCAAAGAAGAAAAGTTATGATCTTACCAAAGAACTACATCTTTCATCATCACACGCACCTACTTCTAATCAGTCTGATGAGCATTATTGTCGAAGATGGATTTCGCTAAAAGTATTGAAGAAATTAGAACAAGGAGAAATAGAGAATTTCGGAATCCAAATCTCTGAATATCCGAATCACAATGAATCTTATTTAGTGATATCATCAGCAACCAAAGATCCATTTAAAGAGAACGAATTCAGAAGTATTAGTATTGGACTTCCTGTGAATAAAACCCTACTGAAGAAAGTTGCTTTCACGAATAGCAAGATTGTAGAACGCGAGAAGGTCGGTGTAACTTGTGAACGATGTCAAATTCAAAACTGTGAACAAAGACAATCAGAACCTCACTTTATCAATAAGGAAGAAATAGAAAAACGAACCATCAATTTTGTTCAGTTATTGAAAGAAAAATACGCTAAAACGAATTAAACTTGAATCTAAAAGGCATTCTTCATAATATCATTTACCACTTCTGGATTGAGTAAAGTACTCGTATCTCCTAAATTGGAAGTGTCCTGATTAGCGATCTTCCTTAGAATTCTTCTCATAATCTTTCCAGAACGAGTTTTGGGTAAGCCTGCTGTAAATTGAATCTTGTTTAATTTAGCAATCGGTCCGATTTGCTCGGTTATAATCTGATTGATCTCCTTTCTTAGATTATCATGATCTCTACCTTCACCGGTTTCTTTCAACGTCACATAACCATACAAGGCATTTCCTTTGATATCATGGGGATAACCTACGATTGCAGATTCAGCTACCGCTGGGTGCTCATTGATTGCATCTTCTATGGGCGCTGTTCCAAGGTTATGTCCTGAAACGATGATCACATCATCTACCCTACCTGTTATTCTATAATATCCTACCTCATCTCGAAGAGCTCCGTCTCCTGTAAAGTATTTATTCTCAAAAGCCGAGAAATAGGTGTCTTTATATCGTTGATGATTTCCCCAAATTGTTCTTGCCATAGAAGGCCATGGAAATTTTATACACAGACGTCCGTCTACTTGATTTCCTTCAATCTCCTGACCGTTCTCATCCATTAAAGCGGGCTGTATCCCTAAAAATGGCAATGTAGCATAGGTGGGTTTGGTTGGCGTAGAAAACGGAATAGGTGTGATCATAATACCTCCAGTTTCTGTTTGCCACCAGGTATCTACAATCGGTGCTTTTCTCTTACCAATATTATCATCGTACCAATGCCAAGCTTCCTCGTTGATAGGTTCTCCAACAGTTCCCAAAACCTTTATTGTGGATAGATCGTTATTCTCAATATGAGACAAGCCTTCTTTGGCAAGAGCTCTAATTGCGGTAGGAGCCGTATAGAATTGATTAACCTTATGTTTTTCAACGATCTCCCAAAATCTTCCAAAATCAGGATAACTAGGAACTCCTTCAAACATTACAGTGGTTGCACCGTTTGCAAGAGGACCGTAAACAATGTAACTATGACCGGTAATCCAACCAATATCAGCTGTACACCAATAAACATCACCTTCTTTGTATTGGAATACATTTTTGAAAGTATATGCTGTATATACCATATAACCAGCTGTTGTATGAACCATTCCTTTGGGTTTTCCGGTTGATCCAGATGTGTACAAAACAAATAAAGGATCCTCAGCATCCATTAATTCTGGTACACAATCTGTGGAGGCATTATCTAACAATGGTTGTATCCAAAAATCTCTTCCTTGCTTCATTTGGATATCCGAATTGATTCTTTTCACTACCAATACAGATTCTACTACTGGGCAACTTTCTAGGGCCTCATCGACAATTCCTTTGAGATCGATGGTTTTTGCACCTCGAAAAGAACCATCAGAGGTTAGCACCATTTTGCAATCACTATCATTGATTCTAGTGGCTAATGCAGTCGACGAAAATCCAGCAAAAACAACAGAATGGATTGCGCCAATTCTAGCACAGGCTAATAATGAAATCGCTAGTTCTGGAATCATAGGAAGATAAATGCAAACTCTATCTCCTTTTTTGATTCCCTTGTTTTTCAACACGTTTGCCATTTGATTTACACGAGCATGTAATTCCTTATAACTAATATGCTCTGTTTCTTCAGAAGGATCGTTAGGTTCAAAGATGATAGCTGTCTTATCGCCATTGGTATATAAATGACGATCGATACAATTTTCTGTGATATTTAGTTTAGCTCCTTCGAACCATTTAACTTCAGGTTTCGAAAAATCCCATGAAAGGACCTTATCCCAACGTTTTCTCCATAAAAAATGTTCCTCTGCAATTTCTTCCCAGAAGAGTTCTGGATTTCTAACCGATTTTCTATACTCCTGAAAATATTCTGGAAAATTTTTGATGTGGTAATTACTCATATCTTATCTATGCTGTCAAAATATGTATTGACGTTTTTATGGTTCTAAATTAAGGGTGAAGTTACTAATTTAATCTTGCAGATTTTTTACAAAATCATTAATGATCTAAAGCCTTACCAGCTTTTGACGGAATCCTAATTTCTTCAACGATCTCCTCTACTTCTGGCGGTGGTTTTTGAGTAAGTCTTGAGATGACAAGAGATACTACTACATTCACCATCATTGCTATAGTTCCAAATCCCTCTGGAGAAGTACCAAACCACCACTCACTCTTAGGTAATGGTTCCATTACACCCACAAGTCCCGTTTTGAAACGAATCATATAAAAAAGCATTAGACTAATCCCAATAACCATTCCTGCGACTGCCCCTTCCTTGTTCATTCTTTTGTCAAAGATCCCTAGGATAATAGCTGGAAAGAACGATGCGGCTGCTAATCCAAAGGCCAAAGCTACGACGGCTGCGACAAATCCGGGTGGATAAATTCCAAATAAACCAGCAATAACCACTGCAATTACAATCGAAATTCTAGCCCATCTTAGTTCTCCTTTGTCGGATATATTGGGGTTTATTTGTTTCTTAATCAAGTCGTGAGAAATAGAAGTTGAAATCACTAAAAGCAATCCGGCCGCAGTAGACAAAGCTGCTGCTAGTCCTCCTGCTGCTACTAAAGCAATGATCCAATTAGGAAGGTTTGCAATTTCTGGGTTTGCCAGAACCATGATATCTCTATCTACATATAACTCATTTGCTGAAGAACTTGCGTTCGTGATCACTCTTTCTCCGTATTTCCCCCGGTCTTCAATAAATTCTGGAGTTTTACCGTTTAATGCAGGCCCATTGACATATTGAATTTTACCATCACCATTCTTATCTGTCCAAGCAATCAAACCGGTATTTTCCCAATTCTTGAACCATTCTGGAATCTCAGAATATTCCTTATCCCTTACTGTTTCTATCAAATTCGTTCTTGAAAATACTGCGATTGCAGGAGCTGTTGTATAAAGTATGGCAATGAATAATAATGCCAATCCAGCCGACTTTCTTGCGTCTTTCACTTTAGGAACTGTAAAGAATCGAACAATTACATGCGGTAAACCAGCTGTTCCGACCATGAGTGCTAAAGTTATAGCAAATACATCCCAGGTTGATTTCGATCCAGAGGTATATTCTTTAAAACCGAGTTCGGTGTGCAACGTATCTAGTTTATCCAACAAAAATGTTCCGTCTTCAACGGTACCTCCCATTCCTATTTGAGGAATGATATTTCCAGTCATCTGCAGTGAAATGAAAAATGCAGGCACCATAAATGCGAAGATTAAAACGCAATACTGTGCGACCTGAGTATAGGTGATCCCTTTCATTCCGCCTAAAAAAGCAAATACCAAAACCACTGCCATTCCTATCATTACACCAAATGTGATGTCCACTTGTAGAAATTGAGAAAATACAATCCCTACTCCGCGCATTTGCCCCGCTACATAGGTAAATGACACAATCAAAGCACAGATTACTGCTACGGTTCTTGCGCTATTTGAATAATAGCGATCTCCAATAAAATCAGGTACCGTGAACTTTCCAAACTTTCTTAAATAAGGAGCAAGCAATAAAGCCAACAAAACATAACCACCTGTCCAGCCCATGAGATATACAGATCCGTCGTATCCAGCGAAAGAGATGATCCCCGCCATGGATATAAAGGAAGCCGCACTCATCCAATCGGCGGCCGTTGCCATTCCATTGGCCAAAGGAGAAACACCTCCTCCAGCTACATAAAAATCTTTTGTAGATCCAACTCTGGACCAAAAAGCGATTCCAAAATAAAGGAGAAAAGTAACTCCTACGATGATCCAAGTCCAAGTTTGTACGCTCATTGTTTTAGGGTTTCATTAGAATTAGAATCATCTTCATCATATCCAAACTTTTTATCTAGTTTGTTCATCAATCGTACATACACAAATATGAGTATTACAAAAACGTAGATAGATCCTTGCTGTGCAAACCAGAATCCAAGTTTAAAGCCTCCTATTCGGATTTGATTCAGTTCTTCTTTAAACAAGATTCCAGCGCAGAACGAAACGACAAACCAAATGCTAAGTAGTATGAAAAGGTATTTTAAATTAGTTCTCCAATAAGAATTCATGGATTTCAATATTTTGAATTGGTTAAAAATAATTTTTTTTTCAAAATGAGGCATAGGTTCCTCTTATCTTTGACTTATTAGTATGGAAATATTTTTTGAATCATTGTCCAATCACCTGTGGATCGTCCTGTTATTTTTTCTAGTTGCGGTTCTTTATTCTTCTGTGGGATTCGGTGGCGGATCAAGTTATTTAGCAATTCTTGCATTTAGTGGGATTGTATATTCACAAGTTAGATCTACTGCCTTATTATGCAATATTGCCGTTGTTACTGGCAATGTGATTCTTTTTCAAAGAGCCGGACTTTATAATTGGAAAAAAGTACTTCCTCTAGTCCTATTAAGTGTACCACTGGCGTTTATAGGCGGATATTTAAAAATAAGTCAATCCGTATTTTTCATTTTGCTTGGTATTACCTTATTATTTGCTGCCATTACCATGTGGTTTTCTAACCGAATTCACAACGCTACAGAAACCAAAGTCAAGGGTGGACTCATAAAAAACGCAGGAATTGGAGGTTTGGTTGGTTTTATCTCTGGTATGGTTGGAATTGGTGGGGGTATATTTCTTGCACCCTTTTTGCACATATCACGTTGGGATATACCAAAAAAAATAGCAGCTACTTCAAGTCTATTTATCCTTGTAAATTCTTCGAGTGGTTTATTGGGTCAATACATGAATCCAAGCTTCATTATCGATTGGAATTTAACCATCATACTGCTAATAACAGTTTTTATTGGCGGTCAAATTGGTAGTAGATTAAGTCAAAAATTCCTCTCTCCATTTCAATTAAAAAAAGCAACAGCTGTTCTTATTGCATATGTAAGCATTCGAATTCTGATAGATCATTTATAAGAGTCCACACTTTAGATTTTCGGCACTTCACTTTTTTGAAACATTATAAAATAAGGCACCGTAATTATACTATGTTAATAGCTTCTGTTAAAACTCTCATAAAAAAATGAGAAGCTGAAAACATTAATAAAATTTTAGTACTTTTGTTTAAAGTTTTTAACGTTTCGTTAAACATTTTAAGTTCTTAGTAAGGTATTTTTGTTGAGAAATCTAAAAATAAATACCATGCGATTAAAAAATCTAATTCCTGCAATTGTCGTAGCAGTTTTTATCTCTGCTACGTCTTTTGCGAGCAACAATGTTGAATCAACTAACGATAAAACGGTTGCTACAGCGAATGAAACTGAGGAAACCATTGTAGGAGTTGCCGTTGGAAACACCAACTTTACAACTCTTGTAGCTGCAGTTAAAGCGGCAGGTTTAGTAGACGTATTAAGTGGAAAAGGTCCATTTACAGTGTTTGCTCCAGTGAATTCAGCCTTTGATAAGTTACCAAACGGTACAGTTTCTAACTTGTTAAAGCCAGAAAACAAAAAAGTTCTATCAGCTGTTCTGACATATCATGTCGTAGCTGGAAAATTTAATGCGAAAGATGTGTTAGCTGCCATCAAGAAAAACGGAGGAAAATTCGTTATTACAACTGTACAAGGTGGAAAGCTTACTGCATCAATTAGTGAAGGTAATGTGATCTTAACAGATGTGAAGGGAAATACTTCAAAAGTTATTATCACTGACGTAAAGGCTTCTAATGGCGTAGTTCATGCTATTGATAGCGTGGTAATGCCACAATAAGAAGTTTTGGTTGATTGTTGAAACCGCTGCGTTCTAGTAGCGGTTTTTTTTGCTCTAAACCAAAGTATCTTTTAATCTCTTCTTTAACATTTGAAGGATTCTCTTGTTGTATTCTGCTGAATGAAGGCTGTACAATTGAAATTCTTTCTTATCAAACTGTCCGATTACTATTCCGACTTGAACATTTTTATAAGCTATATCCTTTGAAAGGATAGAATTGATGTGTTTTTCTTTTGTTTCTTTATTTGAGTTGAAAAAATCGATCTTTCTATGTTTTAAATAAAGTTGAAAACTATCGATCAAGAGCTCATGATTCGCTTTTAAGATTGGCCTTAGAACCTCGTTTTGAAACAGCTCAAGCTCTTTGGTATCTAAGTTAACAATTCCTTTGATAGATTCTCTTTTCGCCATTAATCATCCATTCGTTTGAAATTCTCTAATTCTAATCTGTAATCATATTGAAGATCTTCATGAAGTGTACTCATAGCCTTTTCAGCCATAGTTAGCTGTCTCTCAAAAACACTCATTAGCCTCGGGCTTTTGGTGATACTTGGACTCAGCTCTTGAAGCTTCCAACAAAAATGAAACAACAGCTCAACCTCTGTCTCTTTTTTCTTAGAATATCTGATAAATTTCTTTACCTGAGTTAGGATCTTTCGAACACTTTTTCTGATGTAGTAAAAACTATAGGTATTGATTCCCTCAAAGAGTTCATCCATGTATTCCTTCACACTAGCAATAAAGGCCTCTTCATCATGAGATTCGAATAAGAGGTAAGTAAGTAGTTCCTTATTATCTTTCTTAAAACGAGAGAGCTTTAAGACCAGTTCAATAAGTTCTTTTTGCGAACGGTGATTGAGTTCTTTTTTTATTTCTTTGACAGAAACTGCTTTCATTACAAGTATTATTCTAAATCATCATCACTAGTTCTATCGATCAATGCATCAATCTCCTTGATCGCCTCTCTTCTTTTCTCTTTGTACTTGGCTAAATTCTCTTCCGATGTATTAGGAGAAGAAATCTGTAAGTTGTAAAAATTTATTATGGTATTTAGCGCATTCAATCTAGAGGTCACTTTCATTTGTTCAACCTGTTCGGAAAGAGCTTTTTCTGACTTCTGTTGAGCTGCAGCTGATTTTTTTAATTCAGAACGATTCAGTTGAATCTCTGATCTTTGCATCTCTAAGTCCTTCTTCTGAAGAATGATCGTGTAAATAAGTCCTGCAAATGCCAATCCGGAGAATAACGCATTGACAGCACCAAAAAGATCTCCAAAAGTTCCTCGTTCAGAGGAATCCTCAATAAAAAAGAAAATTAAAATGGCAGAGATTAACCATATGATCACTACCAGAATGATCAAAAAAGTTAAGTTTCCAGACCTAGAATTTTGATTCTTCAAAAAAATAAGATTAATAACTATCTAGAAAAGATACAACATTCTTCTCTATTCTATCTAGAACATTAGATGTATCCCCTTTTAAAAAGGAATCACCGGTAATTTGCTCATACAATTCAATGTAACGATTTGAAATCTCAATTAGCTTGTCATCATTCATTTCTGGAATTTGCTGACCTTCTTTTCCTTGAAAACCATTGGCAATTAACCATTGACGAACGAACTCTTTCGATAATTGCTTTTGCTTCTCTCCTCTTTCTTGACGCTCTTGATAACCATCGGCATAGAAATAACGAGAAGAATCTGGAGTATGGATCTCATCGATTAAAACGATCTTACCGTCTTTCGTTTTTCCGAACTCATATTTAGTATCTACTAAGATCAATCCTCTTTCTGCTGCGATCTCGGTACCTCTTTGAAACAATTTTCTGGTGTAATCTTCTAAGATCAAATAATCTTCTTCAGAAACAATTTCCTTAGCGAGAATATCCTCTCTTGAGATATCTTCATCATGCTCTCCATTATCTGCCTTGGTAGAGGGGGTGATAATAGGCTGTGGAAATTTGTCATTCTCACTCATTCCTTCCGGCATAGAAACCCCACATAGAGTTCTTTTTCCCGCTTTGTACTCTCTAGCCGCATGACCAGATAAATAACCACGGATCACCATTTCAACCTTAAACGGGTCACATAAATGACCTACAGAGACATTCTCATCAGGATTAGCGATCAACCAGTTGGGAACCAAATCTTCGGTTTCCTTCATCATTTTGGTCGCGATTTGGTTAAGGATTTGCCCTTTATAAGGAATTTGTCTCGGCATGATCACATCAAAAGCAGATAATCGATCAGAAGCGATCATCACCAAAAGATCATCATTGATATTATATACTTCACGTACTTTTCCTTTGTAAACAGATTTCTGACCTGGAAATTGAAAATGGGTTTCGTTGATAGTCTGCATAATGAAAGATTTACAGCTGCAAAAATAATCCTTTCTTGATGGATTAGTCTAACTTTTTGATCTTTTTGATCTCTTTGATATTATCTAAAATTGGCATCGCCACTACGACTTTTTCTTCGGATCGCACGAAAAAGAAATAAACGCTATTCTGACCAATCTTTCTCACCTTTTCTGAAGTGTTATCAGTATACACTAACTCGTAATTCGGATTGAGTTCTCTGTCACCCGTAATTCTTAGCTTGGTACCAATACCCATCCCTAATCTCAAGGAGATAAACATGATGAAAAAAAAGATCAATAGACTCTGAATTAAAGTGTGCTTTTCCTGCAACTTAGCCATTTTCTTCTCTGCTTTCTCAATATTGGTCACCTTCTGATACCATTTTTTGGTTTTGAACTTATTGAACAGATAAGGAGTAAACCGGGTGATATGCAGATACAACAATCCGAACATGACTACAAGAGTAATTGTGATCAGATAGTTATTGGTCACCAAACTCAATGGAGAGATCAAGGCATCTAAAATGGTGGTAAAATTGAGATATGAAACTCCAAGAATAGCATAGTAAACGGCATCACTGATGATTCCTAAGGCCAATAAATACAAATAGGCCAAAGACAGCATCTCCTGTACCGTCATGCGTCTTTTAAACATCTTAATCGGTTTCTATTCCTTTATATGCAGAAATGATCTTCTTCACTAAGCGATGACGAATCACATCCTTATCATCCAAATGAACTTGAGCAATTCCGTCTAGGTCTTTTAACGCCAATAAGGCTTCTTTTAATCCAGAAACTTGCTTTCTCGGAAGATCAATCTGACCTGGATCTCCAGTTATGATAAATTTCGCATGCATACCCATACGTGTCAGAAACATTTTCATTTGAGCATGAGTTGTATTCTGGGCTTCATCTAAAATAACAAAGGCATGATCTAAGGTTCTACCACGCATAAATGCTAAAGGTGCTATCTGAATTACGCCTTTCTCTAAATGAGATTCCAATTTTTCATGTGGAATCATATCACGAAGTGCATCATAAAGAGGTTGCATATATGGATCTAATTTTTCTTTTAGATCACCAGGTAAGAATCCTAAATTTTCCCCAGACTCCACCGCGGGTCTAGTCAAAATAATTCTTCTAACCTCTTTTTCTTTGAGAGCCTTTACTGCTAGTGCAACAGCAGTATAGGTTTTACCTGTTCCAGCGGGTCCTACAGCGAAAAGCATATCATTCTTTTGCATCAAAGAGACCATCTTACGTTGATTCGCAGTTTGAGCTTTAATCAATCGTCCATTTACCCCATGAACAAGAACATCCTTGGCAGAACCTGAAGCTCCTCTCTCCTCTTCTTTACCTGTAGACGTAAGTATTCGTTCTATACTATTCTCATCCAATTTGTTATATCGATTGAAATACTTAATGAGCATATTCAATCGTTTTTCAAATTCGGTCAGAATATCAGGTTCACCGTAAATTTTTAGTTTGGATCCGCGAGCAACTATTTTAATTTTAGGAAAGTAAGTCTTCAATTGCTCGATTGTACTGTTGTGGGTGCCAAAGAAATCCTTAGGGTTGATCTCTGTAAGCTCGATAATGCGTTCGTTCAAATGTTAGATTTATTTAGGTTGTTGATAGTTAATGCATTTGAAAATTAAGAAATAAATTTTCAGAATTGTTTAGATTTGTGTGAAATTTTTGTGCGACTTTTACACAATTAATTAACAGCCATTTCTTGAATGTCTCTAATCACCCTAACTACTGATTTTGGAACCAAAGACCACTTTGTGGGCGCAGTTAAAGGAGCGATCTATTCTGAATTGCCTGATGCTAAGATTGTGGACATTACTCATCATATCTCTCCATTTAATATTACGGAGACTGCTTATATTATCAAGAATAGCTATAAGAGCTTTCCGGAGGGAACCATTCATATCATAGGCGTTGATTCTGAACTTAGCGAAGACAATAAGCATATTGCATTGGAGTTAGACAATCATTATTTTGTTTGTCCAGACAACGGATTGATATGCATGATCACAAAGGACATTAAACCCAAAAGAGTGGTTGAAATAAACATTCACGACCGAGTGGAAAGTAGTTTTCCTGTGTTAGATGTTTTTGTTCAGGTAGCCTGCTTTATCTCTAGAGGTGGAAATCTAGGAGTAATTGGTAAAGAGATCAATACTTATAAAGAAATGACTGAGATTCAACCAAAGGTAAACGAAGATCAAAACAGGATTTCAGGTGGTGTGATCTACATTGACAATTATGGCAATGTAATCAGTAATATCAGTAAAAAGCTATTTACTGAAGTGGGTAAAGGAAGAGACTTTAAGATTTCTGCTAGGCGATATACCTTTAATAAGATTTTATCTAAATACAATGAGATCGTAGATCAGAATGCATCAGACCCAAGACAATTTGATGGGAATAGATTGGCTTTGTTCAATTCGGCAGGGTACTTAGAATTAGCGATCTACAAGAGCAACCTCGATACGGTTGGGGGCGCTTCTACGCTGCTTGGTTTAGGCTACAGAGACACCATCACCATAGAATTTTCATAGGATGTTTGTACGAATTGTAAAAATGAGTTTTCATCCAGAACATATAGATAAGTTCTTGGCGAATTTTGATCAAAAGAAAGAATTCATACGAAAGAGCCCAGGTTGTCGTTTATTAGAATTATACAGAGGAAAGGAAGACGAAAATATTTTCTTTACTTACTCTTATTGGGAAAAAGAAGAAGATCTTGAAAATTACAGAAACTCTGAATTATTCAAAGAGGTTTGGGCAAAAACAAAGGTTCTATTTAATGATAGACCTCTCGCTTGGAGTGTGGATAAAGTAGTAACATTAGAATAATTAATACTAAATGGTCATTTCGAGAGCCTCAATGACCAAAATTTAGGTGACTGAGGCTCTCGAAGTCACAAATCAAATGAAATCCATCTTAAAAAAAGAATTCAACTCCTTTTTCTCTTCACCAATCGCGTATTTGGTGATTGGAGTTTTCTTGCTATTAAATGGATTGTTTCTTTGGGTCTTTGATGACGATTTCAACATATTGAATGCAGGTTTCGCAGACCTCAATAGCTTCTTCTATCTTTCTCCATGGATCCTTTTGTTCTTGATACCGGCCATCACAATGAAAATGTTCTCTGATGAATTTCAAACGGGAACCATTGAATTATTACAAACACAGCCTATCAGTAACTGGAAGATTGTCTTAGGTAAATTTTGGGCTTCTTTATTATTGATCCTAATTGCCATTTTACCAACCATTGTATACGTTTATTCGATCTCGGAACTCGGAAATCCAATTGGAAATATTGATCTGGGCAGTACTCTTGGTTCTTATTTAGGACTGGTTTTATTATCTGCTTCTTTTGCTTCCGTAGGTCTATATACCTCTACCTTATCAAAAAATCAGATTGTTGCATTTATCTTAGGTGTACTTATCATTTTCTTATTGTATTACGGATTCGACGCAATAGCAAATCTATTTGGTAGTGAAGGTTATTCTGTGAAATTACTAGGTATCAATGAGCACTTCCAGAGCATTGGTCGCGGCGTCGTGGATACTCGTGACATTATTTATTTTCTAAGTGTTATCACCTTGTTCTTATTCTTAACGAAACAAAAGTTATCAAATGAATAAGAAACTTCAAAATAAGGTCTTATTAATCGCCATACTATTCTTGTTGAATTATGGCGCTCAGCAGTTCTACCTGCGTTTCGACTTAACCGAAGATCAGCGATATACTTTGTCTAATGTGACCACCCAGATATTAGAGAAGATTGAAAGTCCAATGACCATCAATGTTTATTTAGAAGGAGATTTCCCTTCTGAATTTAAAAGACTCCAAGTTGAAACAAAACAATATCTGGAGGAATTAAGAGCTGAGAACTCGAATATTAGAATTCAGTTCATCAATCCAGAAGACCAGAATGAACGACTAGTCAAAGCTGGTATGTTCCCAAGTCAGTTGACTGTCGAGGAAAATGGAAAACTTTCAAATGCTATTATATTCCCTTGGGCTGAGGTCATTTTTGGAAACAAAAGATCTATTGTCTCCTTACTACCAGACGCAATCGTTCAGTCTCAAGAACAACAATTTGAAGCTGCCATTGAAAATTTGGAGTATTCGTTTTCTGAGGCGATTAATGGGATTATCAAAACAAGAGATACAAAAGTAGCCATTCTTAAAGGGAATGGTGAGTTAGAAGACATCTTCTTAGTATCATTATTGAGTGAGGTAAAAAACAAACATAGATTAGCACCATTTACGCTCGATTCTGTTTCATCTAATGCCGAAAAAGCTTTAAAAGAACTTTCCAGTTTTGACCTTGCCATTATAGCAAAACCCACGGAAGCTTTCTCTGAAAAAGAGAAATTGGTATTAGATCAGTATATAATGAACGGTGGTAAAACACTATGGATGTTAGAGAATGTGCAAGCTGATACAGACAGTCTGTACAATGATGGTAGAATGTTAGCCTATCCGAGAGATCTAAATATTACCGACTTATTCTTCTCTTACGGAGTAAGGATCAATACACAACTGATTCAAGATCTCTATTCTGCAAGAATCAAACTGGCTACAGGAAACGTGGGAAATCAAACTCAATTCCAGAATTTGCCATGGTTTTACCATCCTTTGATTGTTGGTAATCCTCAACATCCAATTACAAGAAACATTCCACCAGTGCGATTGAGATTTGTGAATCAAATCGATACTCTACAAAATGGGATCAAAAAAACACCACTGCTTGTAAGTTCTCCCTTAACAAGAGAGATCGGAACACCTAGTTTTATAGAATTGCAAAGTATCTCTGAAGAACCGAAACAGGAACAGTTTCAAGGTGGATATCAAGTTTTTGGTGTCTTGTTGGAAGGAGAGTTTAATTCTATGTATTCAAATAGGCTCAAGCCCTTTGACCCTTCGAACTACAAGAGCAAAAGCGAGAAAAATAAAATGATTGTGATCTCGGATGGTGATATTATTAAAAATCAAATCGCAAAGAATCAACCTTACGATTTGAATGTAGATAAATGGACTGGTGAGCAATTTGGAAACAAGGAATTTCTTACCAATTCCATTGATTACCTACTCGATGATTCGGGACTAATTGATCTTAGAAACAAGTCTCTTCAGATCAATTTATTGGACAAGAAAAGAGCTTTTGAAGAAAGAGGTTATTGGCAGTTCTTGAATGTTGTTTTACCTCTACTTCTACTCTCGATTTTTGGGTTTGGATTCAATTATTTACGCAAGAGAAAGTATTCTTAAATTACGAGTAAATCATCATGAATAAACTCATAACTTAAAACTTCTTGTAGCTTCTTTGAACTAATAATCTTAAATAATGGTTTGTTCGTTTCCTCAAAACTGGGAACATCCATTCCTAAACTTAACTTAGCGTTTGTATAAAAATCTCTTCTTGTTGGATGATGATTGGAGCATGCATTCAAGGTCGTATTCCAACAATCTTGAGCAATAATCTCATGAATGATCTCAATACAATCCTCTTGATGAATCATATTCACATAACCATCTGGTTGTGAAATGGACCTTCCTCCAGCAAACCAATTTCCAGGATGACGATTAGGGCCATATAACCCTCCAAAACGGAGAATCGTTGTTTCAAAGTATTTGTTATTTCTAAAGAGATCTTCAATATGAGTCAGAGGTTTATCCAGAGTTTGATTGTCTTCGGTTACCACGGCATTGGTGTTGGGATACACAGAAGTTGAGCTCACAAATAACACCTTTTGAATTGAGGACTCTTCAATTTGTGCTATTAATCTTTGGTAAGCATCTATGTCTTTTGAAGTGATATTCACGATCAATATATCCGATTGTAGAAAAAGATCAAATTCCTCAAAATCTTCTATGTCGACAAGATAAGCTTCGATGTCTAAAGACTCTAGTTCAGGTAATTTCTCCTTTGTTCTGGTAGATCCTTTCACAGAAAACCCCTCCTTTATTAAAGAGGTACATAAAGATTTTCCAAGCCAACCCGTTCCTAAAACACTAATCTTTTTCATTTATAGAGTATTTGAAAAAAAGATATCATAAATGCGAAAAACAAGCATCCCTATTCCTAAAATCAACAAGACCCACCAACGAAAGAAAATTCCTTGAAATCTAGGTTTTTTACGAATTGAAATACTAAATACAATTAAGACAATTGGAATAAAAAGTCGGAAAATCTCAATATTTGTCATGAAGCAAAATTAACAATCTTCATCGCAACAATTATCGTCTTTGACTAATTTACAGCTTACAACAGCAAGCAATGCTCCTATTACGGGTGCTATCATATACAACCATAATCCAGATATATTCCCAGAGACAATATTTGGAGCCAATGAACGAGCCGGATTCATTGAAGCATTGGTAATCGGACCGGCAAAGATCGCTTCTAATAAGATCACACTTCCAACTGCAATTCCAGCCATAGTTCCTACTTCCTTGCTACCCGTTGATACATTAATGATTACAACCATCAAAAAGAAGGTCAATAATAACTCAATGACAAAAGCGCGCCATACATCCACTTTAGGAATGGTTGATCCTAACAGCTCACTATCTGGAAATAACCAAAACAACAATAAACTAGCGGCAAAGGCTCCAGCAATCTGGATCAAAATATATTTAGGAACTTCTTTCCATGCGAACTTCTTTGCATAGGCAAATCCAATGGTAACCGCTGGGTTAAAATGAGCTCCAGAGATCTCTCCAAATGCATAAATCATTGCCATTACAATAAGTCCCCAAGTGATTCCTATTCCAACATGAGTTACGTCTCCTCCAGTCACTTCATTAATGGTCATAGCTCCGGTACCACAAAAGATCATGGCAAAGGTTCCTATAAATTCGGCGATGTACTTCTTCATCGAAATCGTTCTGTTTTTAGATGGGTCCAAACTTAGTGATTTCTGAATTTCCTTTTGTTACCTTTTCATTATGTTTTATCTTGCAGATTCTATAAAAACAAACCAACACATGAAACGATTTTCCCTCTTATTCATAGCATTATGGATAGTTAGTTGTGCTCCTAATTCTGTTGACGTCGATTCTTTAACTGAAGAAGAACGTTGGAATTACAGAGCAGATAATACCGAAATTATTAGAGATGATTTTGGAGTCCCTCATATTTACGGAAAAACAGATGCCGATGCTGTATTCGGAATGCTGTACGCTCAATGCGAGGACGATTTTAACCGCGTGGAACGCAACTATATATGGGCTATTGGAAGATTGGCAGAAGTAGAAGGTGAAAGTGCTTTGTATAGTGATGTAAGAGCCAGATTGTATATGACCAAGGAAGAAGCCATGGCAAACTTCGATAAGAGTCCAAAGTGGTTACAAGATCTTTGTATAGCCTTTGCGGACGGTGTAAACTATTACCTTAAAACACATCCTGAAGTAACACCAAAATTATTAACTCGTTTTGAGCCTTGGATGCCTATGTATTTCAGCGAGGGTTCTATTGGTGGAGATATTGAACGAGTTTCAACAAGAAAGATCAGTGATTTCTATTCAGATCAGTCTTCTGATAAGTTAGCGATTCACAATGGTTTAATTCGCCCAAATGACAAAGAACCAAGAGGATCTAACGGATTTGCTATTTCAGGTTCCAAAACAAAATCTGGTAATGCCATGTTATTGATTAATCCTCATACTTCATTCTTCTTTAGAGGTGAGTTACATGTAGTAAGTGAAGAAGGACTAAACGCTTATGGGGCAACAACTTGGGGTCAGTTCTTTATCTACCAAGGATTCAACGAAAAAACCGGTTGGATGCATACATCAACTGGAACGGATATTATTGATGAGTTTGAAGAAACGATCGTCAAGAATGAAAAAGGACTTCATTATAAATACGGAGAAGAACTAAGACCTGTTGACTCAGTAAAGGTTTCTTTAAATTATAAATCAGAGGATGGTTTAGCATCCAAAGATTTTACTTTATATCGAACACACCACGGCCCTATCACACATAAGAATGTAGACAAATGGGTCTCAACTGCTTTAATGTGGTCGCCCGTTAAGGCTTTAGAACAATCTTTTACGAGAACGAAGAAATCGAACTATGACGAGTTCCATCAAATGATGGATATCAAAACCAACTCTTCAAATAATACGGTTTATGCAGATGCTGATGGAACCATTGCTTATTATCATGGGAATTTTATTCCTAAAAGAGATGTACAGTTCGACTATTCAAAACCTGTAGATGGATCAAACCCAAAAACCGATTGGCAAGGATTGCACGACCTAGAAGAAACCATTCATTTAAAGAACCCAAAAAATGGATGGATCCAAAACTGTAATTCTACTCCGTTTACATCCGCTGCAGAGTTCTCTCCCAAGAAAGAAGACTATCCTTATTATATGGCTACCTATCCAGAAAACTTCAGAGGTATGCACGCTATTCCGCTTTTACAGGCGGCAGATAGTCTGACGCTAGATTCTCTGATCGACCTGGCCTATGATTCTTATTTACCCGGAGCAGACAAACTGATTTCGGGATTATTGGAGGCCTATAAGCAATATCCGAATCAAAGGAAAACGACAAAAGAGGCTTTGGAGCTTTTAAAGAAATGGGATTTTACCGTATCCAAAGAATCTGTTGCTATGACGCTTACTCAATTCTATTTGAACACCTACTACAATAGTGGAAAGGTGCCAAGAATGACAGGTAACAAACGATCTACGAGATTACAACGATTTGAATACATGTCTTCTACATCTTCTAAAAAAGAACGAATCGAGGTATTCCGAACTGCATTATTAAAATTGACCCAAGATTTCGGATCATGGAATACACCATGGGGTGAATTCAACAGATATCAAAGATTAAACGGAGAAATCAGACAGGAGTTTGACGATGCACAACCCAGTATTCCAGTTGGATTAGCATCAGGTCGTTGGGGGGCCTTAGCTTCTTACGGAACGAGATTTGGAAAGGACACCAAGCGTCAGTATGGAACTTCTGGAAACTCTTTTGTGGCTGTTGTTGAATTTGGAGAAAAGGTTCAAGCTAAGACAATGTTGGCAGGAGGACAAAGCGGAGATCCTAGTTCACCTCACTTTGCTGATCAAGCGCAGCGTTATGCTGATGGTGAATTCAAAGATGTTGCTTATTACAAGGAAGATGTTCTTAAAAAAGCGAAGAGAACCTATAAGCCAGGAAAGAAATAGTCGTATTTTTACAATCATATAAAAACAAATCAATTAAAGATGAAAAAATTTATGCTTATCGTGTGTTTTGTAGCCTTTACTTACACATCAAACGCTCAGATCACCACTCCACAACCAAGTCCGTTCACTAAAATCGAACAGAAGGTTGGTTTAACCGATGTTACCTTAGAATTCTCAAGACCTGGAATGAGAGGAAGAACCATCTTTGGAGACCTAGTTCCTTTTGGAAAGGTTTGGAGAACAGGAGCTAACGCAAATACAAAAATCACTTTCAGTACTGATGTTACTGTAAACGGTCAAACCTTAAAGGCTGGATCTTATGCTATTTACACAGTGCCAAATAAGGATAAGTGGGAAGTAATGTTCTATTCAGATGCAACCAACTGGGGAACTCCTGCAAAATGGGACGATTCTAAAGTTGCTGCAAAAACTTCTGCTGATGTAATGCCGATGCCTATGAAAATAGAAACGTTTACTATCACCTTTGATGATTTAACGTCTAGCTCTGCTGCTATCGGAATTCTATGGGAGAATACCTATGTTGGAATTCAGTTTGAAACTCCTACAGATGCGACTGTAATGAACTCTATCAAGAAAACTTTGAACGGCCCTACTGCAAGAGATTTTTACAATGCTGCAGTTTACTACCGTACTCAAGGAAAAGATATCAAACAAGCAAGCGAGTGGATGGAAAAAGCCATGGCTATGACTGAAAAGCCTGCATTCTGGCAACTAAGACAACAATCGTTGATCTATGCTGATATGGGTAATAAAAAGAAGGCAATTGCAACTGCAAAGAAGTCTTTAGAATTATCTAAAATAGCTAAGAACGCTGACTACGTTAAAATGAACGAAGACTCTCTAAAAGAATGGGGAGCGATGTAATTAGTTATTATTAATTATTAATTATTAATTAAAAAAATAAGCCATTTGAATTTCAAATGGCTTATTTTTTTTGTTCTCTAAGATCGATTCTCATCATATGAAGACCTGTAGACATTCCTGCCTTTTCATAGGCTCTGATAGCAGAGGGATTATTAGGATAAACTTCTAAACGGACCTCATAAAGCCCTTTTGAATCACACCAATCATATAAGTAATCCATTACCGCTTTGTTTACACCTCTACCTCTAAATTGTGGCTCGGTGTACATAAAGCCCAAATAAGCATAATAATCAAAAGTGAAGCAATCCCTTCCCTTTAATGGTTTTGCATAGCCAGAACCTGCAGGGACTCCATCTATCTCAGCAATCGCAATCTCAACGTTTTCATTTTGCAACATTGCTTTGAGATCATAATAGTTTGTTGGTTCTTTTTTTATTCTAGGATCATAAGGTCTTTCTCCTTCAATGATTCCCTGTTCAAAGCGCAATAGAAGCTCTAGATCGTCGAGATTGGCTTTTCTAACTTTGATCATGACTATTGATTTTAGAACTGCATAATTAATTCACCGCAGCGAAAGGGTCTCCTTTAGGTGATTTACCAGGTCTTAACATCTGAATTAAGATCGCCAAGACCATTACAATTCCGCAACCGATCAGATTCAACCATAAATAGCTCATTACTTGCTCTCCTCTTTGTTCAGGTAAATAAATACTGAAAATGAAGATCAAAATGATGATCAGTTGACCAATCAACCCAGCCAAGAAAACGGCATTTCCTTTTACAAACTTGACAAAGAATGCCAATAAGAAAATCCCTAGAACAGATCCGTAGAAAATAGACCCAATGATATTCACCAACTGAATCAAATTATCAAAAAGATCGGCCACACAAGCAATAATAATAGCAAGAATACCCCATGCAAAAGTTAACATTTTTGAGGCTTTCACATAATGTGCTTCGTCTCTTCCTCTCACCCAATTTCGTTTATAGAAATCAATAGCAGTAGTAGAGGCAAGAGCATTCAGTTCTGATGCCGTGGACGACATAGCTGCAGCCAAAATCACTGCCAAGAGCAATCCTACAATCCCCTTAGGCAATTGATTCACGATAAAGTGAATAAAAACATAATCCTTATCATTGGATTGGATCTTTTCCCCTGAATCAGCCGCTACTTTATCGATAATTGCACGTCCTTGAGTTTTTAATTCGAGGTCGCGAGCATTTAATTTTTTAATCAGTGTTTTTTCACTTTCCTGCACCCCGTCAATTAAAATAACTTTCTTTTGGGATTCAATGGTTCTGTGCTCTTCTTCAAGCTTTTGATAATCCTCATGAGACATTAGCTCGTATTAAGCGTCATTTATTG
>CAZDKB010000008.1:0-9418 GCA_964505885.1 uncultured Flavobacterium sp. | reverse complement strand
TGATAATCCTCATAATACTCTGAACTTACAACAGCTGTCGGAACTTTTGGATTAAAATTTAAAGGTGAACTATTGAATTGATAGAATACAAAAACCATTACCCCGGTTAAGAGAATAAAGAATTGCATAGGCACTTTAAGCAGTCCGTTAAACAACAAGCCTAACTGACTTTCTCTAACAGATTTTCCAGATAAATAACGTTGAACCTGACTTTGATCGGTACCAAAGTAAGAAAGCATTAAAAAGGTTCCTCCAATAATACCTGTCCATACAGTGTACTTTTCATTCAGATCAAAAGTGAAATTGAGAACCTCCATCTTGTCTCCAGCTCCAGCGATGTCTAAAGCTTTACTAAAAGTGATTCCGTCTGGCATATATTTTAAAATCAAATAAAATGCAATGATCATCCCAGAAAAGATGATAATCATCTGTTGTTTCTGAGTCACATTCACAGCTTTTGTACCTCCCGAAACCGTATAGAATATTACTACTAATCCTATGACAATATTCAAGGTAGTTAAGTTCCAACCAAGCACATAGGAAAGAATAATTGCAGGCGCATAAATGGTAATACCTGCGGCCAATCCTCTTTGTAATAAAAATATAAATGCTGCAAGAGATCTAGTTTTCAAATCAAATCTCGATTCTAAATACTCGTAGGCTGTGTAAACATTTAATTTATAATAGATGGGTATAAAGACCATGCAAATGATCACCATGGCTATAGGCAGACCAAAGTAAAATTGGACAAATCCCATCCCTGAGTGAAATGCCTGACCTGGTGTTGACAAAAATGTAATTGCACTGGCTTGTGTAGCCATTACGGAGAGTCCGATTGTCCACCATTTCGTGTCATTACCACCCTTAATATAATCTTGAACTCCTGAATCCGCTTTTCTTGTTTTATAAACTCCAAAAGCTACGATAAAGACCAAGGTAACCGATAAGACTACCCAGTCTAAGACTTGTAAATAACTTTGTTCCATTAAGCAGTAAAGGTTTCAGTGATCAAGTAAAAAAGGATTATGTACAAGAGATTTGCCACTAAGATAATGGTGTACATTTTTTTCCATTCGAGTTTGTTATCGGACATAGATTATTGTTTGATCTGTTGTTTTTCTTCGATTTTTTCTTTTCCAATAGACAATATGTTTGCGAATAGCTTGTAAGCTCCTGGAACTCCAGCTGGTAATTCTCTAAAGAAACTTAATCCTGTATAGATGTAGTTTCCTTTACCATATTTAGCAACTAGCAAACTTCCTTTTTTAGCAGATTCTCCTTTATCATTCATAGAGAGTATAGGTGTAAACTCAGATCCCCATGAATTTGGAAAGTACAATCCTCTTTCCTGCACCCAACCCTCAAAATCTTTTTCTGAAATAGCATTTGGGAAATTCATCACAGAAGAATTCTTTTCTAGGATCGTCACCTTGGCATTTTCATCCGTCACTCTATCTCTGGACAAACTCAATGAATAAGGAGCCTTCACCTCTACTCTTCTACTTGTATTGTATTGAACAATCATATTCCCTCCCTCTTTTACATAATCGAGTAAAAACTTTTGCTTATATTTCAATTCAGGGATTGTATTGTACGCTCTAATTCCTAAAACAACCGCATCGAACTGTTTTAAATTCTCTGCAGAGATCTCCTCAGGAGCGATCATCTTAACTTTATAGCCAATTTGCTCTAAACTCTCAGGAACTGCATCTCCAGCACCTTTGATATAGCCAATAAAGTTACCCGCTTTTTCAATATTCAATCTCACCACTTTAGCTTCAGAATTCATCAAAACAGACTGTTTTGGAATGTGAGCATAGTTGATTTCAATCAGTTCTTTATTGTATTTTTTACCATTCAGTGTAACCACGGCCTTTAGCTTCCCTTCCGAATCTCCCTTAGGAGGAGTCACAGAGAACTCATACCATTGCTCATCTCCTTTTTGTTCTATGGAAACTTCTTGAAATCTTGGTGAAATAGACCATCCTTCTGGTACTTCTAGATATAAAGAACCTTGAACTTTATTGGCTCCTGATCTTACAGCAACAGAGACAGTTTTCGATTCATTATCAGAAAATAACATTACCTTTTCTTTGAGTCTTGTGGTTACTCTTGGTAATATTTCAAAAGGTTCGTACAACTCTCCTTTATCACGCTCAGAATATCTATAAACTAGATCTTTTGTTATGGTTATTTCAACTTCATCAATGATGAGATCAAAAGCGACTTGCAATTTTCGAGGAGTTTCTGGTTTCCCAATTAGAAGTTGATCATCAACCTTATACATTCCTAGACTTCCCTCTTCTTTTAACCAATAAGGATCTGTGAAATCAGCATCAGTTAATGTGTATGTTGTTTTGAAATTGGATCTTTGGTTGAATTTTAAGTCAACCTCGGTTTCATTCACCGAGTATAATTTATCCTTAACGATCGTATAATTATCTAAGAATACATTCATGTACGAACGGTTGAGTGCTTCAATATTGATATCGATTTGAGAATTAGGCACTGCTGAAGAACTGCTTGCAGAAGCTTCTAAATACAATCCTGCGCAAGCTTCAATGATCTCTGTGATCTGTTTTAGTTTTACTTCTCTCCAATATGAATCATTCAGTAGTTGAATCTTTTTATAGGCATATAAAAGGTCTAAAATGTGTTTAGACGGATCTGAAAAGTCAAAGTTCTTTTCTATGTTGTATAAGATGTCACCTATCTCACCACCTCCATCTACTCTGTTCCATGTGGTGTTAATTCCTGCAAAAAGATCGCCTTTGTCTTTTGGCTCATCTCCTTTCAAAAGCTCTACGTATTCTGGCTGACTCCCACGTGTGGTTAATCGTCCGAATCCTTGACATAAATGCTGACTGCTAGCAATCGCAGCAATCTCATTATTAGATAAACCCTTCATTGGATAATAAACACCTACATCAACAGATAAGAACTTGTTGTTTCCTTTTGTAGCCGACTCAAACTTTTCTTGACTACCATAAAACCACCAAGAAGTATTAAAGAACAATCTGCTTGGTTGCCATACATCTGTATGCTGTAATTGCTCTGGATATTTAGTCTTATCTCCTACTAAATCAAAAGCCTCTACACTTAACATAGCAGAGGTAGTATGATGACCGTGTGTAGTTCCAGGAGTTCTATGATTGAATCGATTGATGATCACATCAGGCTTAAAGGTTCTGATTGCCCAAACCACATCGGCTAGAACTTTTTCTTTGTCCCAGATCTCTAAAGTTTCATCTGGATGTTTAGAATAACCAAAATCATTCGCCCTTGTGAAACGTTGTTCTCCTCCGTCTACACCTCTTGCAGCAAGTAACTCCTGAGTTCTAATGACCCCTAAAAGTTCACGGATTTCTGGACCGATCAAATTTTGCCCTCCATCTCCACGAGTTAATGATAAATAAGCCGTCCTAGCTTTTACCTTATTGGATAGATAAGAGATCAAACGGGTATTTTCATCATCTGGATGGGCCGCAATGTACAAAGCGGTCCCTAAAAAATTCAGTTTTTGAATCTTCTCGTAGATCTGATTTGAATTAAGTTTTTGGGGCTTTTGAGAATAGATGGCTGAGGAAAACAGCGACAATACAAGTACAAGAACAAGGCTTTTCTTCATGGACGTTGGTTTGGTTGCAAACAAATGTAAGGCTTTCTCTGCTCTTTTCTTTTTTGTTTAACAGATTTATAACATCCTAAGCATGAGAGAAAATTCAATTATAAATGTCGGATTTCCGTTGCAGGAGTCAATTGCTCTGAATTCGCTCATAGCCTGCCATATAAGAGCAAAGCTATTAACAAAATCCCAAAAATGTTGATAACAATATTTTCAAAATTGACGAATTAGAATATCTTTGTAAATCAAAATTTAGCCAATAAATCAACACATGAAATTTATCGTATCTAGTTCGCAATTATTAAAGCAATTACAAGTTTTAGGCGGAGTTATAAATAGCAATAATACCTTACCAATTTTAGACAATTTCTTGTTTGAATTATCTGAAAATGAACTGAAAGTTTCAGCTTCTGATCTTGAGACGACGATGAGTTCTTTGGTAGAAGTTGAATCGGATAGCAATGGATCGATTGCTGTAAATGCAAGGTTACTTTTAGATACGTTAAAGACATTTCCAGATCAACCTTTGACCTTCAAAACGGAAGGAGAAAGTACGATAGAGATCAGCTCTGATCAGGGAAAATATGATATGGCTTTCTTTAGTGGAGATGAGTTTCCAGCAGCGGTAGCTTTACCTTCTCCATCAACAACAGTGGTTCCAGCACAAGTTTTAGGAACGGCAATCTCAAAAACCATCTTTGCAGCAGGTAACGATGATCTTCGTCCGGTTATGAGCGGTGTATTCTTTCAATTTAGTTCTCAGAACTTAACCTTTGTTGCTACAGATGCTCACAAATTGGTGAAATATACTAGAACCGATGTGACGGCTGATAAAACAGCAGAATTCATCATGCCTAAGAAACCATTAAACTTGTTAAAAGGTGTTTTAGGAGGTGCTGAAGAGGATGTGACTATTGAATACAATGATGCCAACGCGAAGTTCACTTTCGACAACTTTGTTCTACTGTGTCGTTTGATCGATGGAAAATATCCAAACTACGAAGCTGTGATTCCTAAAGAGAATCCTAATAAATTGACGGTTGATAGAGCTTCTTTCTTGAATTCTGTGCGTCGTGTTTCTATCTTCTCTAGCAAAACAACACATCAAATCCGTTTAAAAATGGCGGGTACAGAATTGAATATCTCTGCTGAAGATCTTGACTTCTCTAACAAAGCAGATGAGAGATTGAGTTGTGATTACCAAGGAGATGATATGCAAATTGGATTTAACTCACGTTTCTTAAGTGAAATGCTTAGCAATTTAAGTTCTAATGAGGTATTGATTGAAATGTCTTTACCCAATAGAGCGGGAATTTTAACTCCAATTGACGGAACAGAAGAAGGCGAGCAAGTGACTATGCTTGTGATGCCAGTTATGTTGAATAACTAATAGTGATTACTTTTTAGCAAAGCATTTCAACCATGAAAAAATGCTTTTTGATCGCGCTATTTCCTGCTTTACTGCTCTCATGTAAAGAGGAACAAAAATCCGACACTCCAAAGTTACCTGATCAATCTGAAATGTCGGCCTTGATGTTGAAGATGTATGAGGAGAATGAGAAAGTTAGGCAGCAAATTATAAACGGAGACGAACTTTCTAAATTTTCTGAAGAGTTCTTAAATATCCATACTGCGAAGCTCACAGATCCAGGAGATAGAACATCAGAGTTTAAAGCCTATTCCGATATATTTCTAAGCAATCAAAAGATCATTTTTGAAATTGATAAGGATTCTGTTAAAGATCAATTCAATCAGACTATAAACAGCTGTATTGCTTGTCATCAAACCGCTTGTCCAGGTCCTATTCCAAGGATTAAAAAACTTTACATTAAATAACAACATAAAAAAAGCAGGTATTATACCTGCTTTTATCGAGAAAAGGGTCATAGCTCCCTAATTTTATAACCCAGCTCAATATTTTTATTCGAAGACCATTTTAGATAAATGATCGTATTTTCTATTCTAATCTGTTAAATGTTGTGATACAACTTGTTTTAAACTAAAATAGAGATTCACTAATATCTCATTACTAAAAATGTGAAGCTTGGTGGGTTTTCTGTGAAGTTTAAAATTAGCCTATTCAAATACATTTGTCACTAAAAAGAGAAAGCAGGTCTTTCGACCTGCTTTTAATTGAGCGTCATAAACCCCCTACCTTTTATAACAACTCAATCTTTTTGTATGATTATGGTCTTAGAATAAGACTTCTTACCAGAAATCACTCTCAAGAAATATTTTCCTTGTTTTAGATTAAATCTTCCCATATCAAGACTAAAGGTTTTACCAGTTAAATTCTCTACATGATCTTGAACAACTCTTCCATAAAAATTATAAAGTATGATCTGAGTAGAACCTTCAAAGTTTAAATTCTCCTTGTGATGGATTAGGATATATTGAGATCTCTCTATCAAGACCCAAAACTATTTCTTCATTATCATTTCGAGATGCGTCATCATTAGTCACACAAGTTGCATTACATGATCCTAAAGAGTCTCCATGTCGCAGATGGGCAGGAACTGCATTTCTACTCACAGATAATGTCTTATGTCTTCCATTACCAGTGTGATGACAAATAAAGACTTTCTTCTTCTTTCTTGGCACTCTAACATCTACGACGCAAACTTCTATGCTATCAAAAGCCTCACATCCAGTAGCGCTGGTTACTTTAACACTATACACTTGACTGTATGTTGGGCTCACTTGAGGACTCGCTGAAGTAGAGAATACAACTCCATCTTCGTCCATCCATTCGTAGGTCACATTACTCGCACCTTGTACACTTGCAGATAGTTGAATAGAAGATGGTCCATATCCGATATATACAGTATTTACATTTTGATTCGGAACTGCTGTAAAATCATTTATGGCAACGCTTGGTTGTTCTCCTTCCACAAAGATCTCAGTGGTAACAGAATCAGAATTCCCAGAAGCATCCGTAACTGTCAAAGTCACTTCATTTAATCCGATATTACTACAATCAAATGAGGACGGACTCACAGATAAGGTCAAACTACCTGAGTTATCAGTAGAACCACCGTCTACATCAGATCCCGAGATAGAAGCTTGTCCTTGTCCATCAAGGGTTATACTGAATCCAGATAAGGCGACTGCTTCAGGATCAACATTATCTACAACATTTACTGTTCTTGAAACACTCACTTCATTTCCGCCTGCATCAGTAACCACGTAGTTGATAGTATACTCCCCTGGAGTATCAACATCAACAGGGTTTGTTGTATTTACATTGAAAGAACAATTCTCTACAACATCAACTCCTTGATCGTTATAAGCTGTAAATGCATCATGAGTAATTATTGCATCACCACTTAAACTTACTACAGGTGCAATGTTATCCTCAATGGTAACCTCAGTTGTAGATGTAGCGGTATTACCAGAAGCATCGGTAACCGTTAAGGTAACTGTATTTACTCCTAAATTACTACAATCGAAACTAGAAGGACTCACTGTCAGACTAATGTCACCTGAAGCATCAGAAGAACCATTGTCCACATCAGAACCAGATACTACAGCTTGCCCTTGATCATTTAAACTTAGAGTTAAACTTGGAATCGATGAAGCAACTGGGTCTGTAGAATCTTCAATGATTACAGTTCTTGATGTAGAAACTGAATTACCTGCTCCATCAGTTGCTGTATAAGTGATTGTATACTCTCCTGGCGTATTCACATCTACAGGATTGTCTGTAGAAAGTGTGGTCGAAGCGGTACAATTATCGTCAAAAGAAACCCCAGCATCAACATAAGCTGTGTATGCTTCATGAGTTACAGATGGATCACCTAATAAGCTAATTGTAGGAGTTTCATCATCTGTAACCGTTACAATAGTCGTTGCTGTAGCAGTATTTCCTTGAGCATCAGTAACTGTTAAAGTCACCGTATTCTCTCCAAGATCACTACAAGTAAGAACAGAAGGACTCACCGTTAAACTTACCGAACCTGAATTATCAGATGAACCGTTATCTAAGCTAGATCCGGTGATCAAGGCTTGTCCGTTCTCATCTAATGTTACCGTTAAAGTTGGAATAGAAACAGCAACAGGATCAACGTCATCCACTACCGTTACAGTTCTCGTAACGAATACTGAATTACCGCCTGCATCTGTAACTGTATAAGTTATAGTGTATTCACCCGGCACATTTACATCTACAGGGTTATCTGTATCCAATGTTGCTGAAGAAGAACAGTTGTCCGCAAAAGTTACCCCAGCATCATTATATGGTGTAAAGGCGTCATGAGTAACTGAAGCCTCTCCTAACAACGTGATTGTTGGATTGATATTATCTAATACAGTAACAATGGAAGTAGCTGTTGAGGTATTTCCAGCTTCATCTGTAACGGTTAAGGTCACTACATTTTCACCTACATTCGCACAAGTAAAGGCAAATGGACTTACAGACAATGACACATTACTCGTTTCATCAGTAGAACCATTATCTATATTCTCTGGTGTGATAGTTGCGTTTCCGCTAGCATCTAAAACTATCTGGAAGGTTGGATTCACAATTACAACTGGTGCAGTTGTGTCGGCCACAATTACATTTCGAGTAGCAGTTGAACTGTTTCCACTAGCATCTGTTGCCGTGTAAACAACTGTATATTGACCAACCTCATTTACATTAATATCGTTTGTAGTTGTGATTGTTATTTCTGAATTATCAGAACAATTATCGGCAACGTCTGTTCCGGGATCAACAAAGGTATCACCAACCCCAATGGTCACATCCCCATCGACCAAAGTTATATTTGGACCTGAGTTATCCGCAACGGTAATGCTAACCGTTACTTCGGTAGATCCATTAGCATCGGTACCCGTTAAAGTAACATCCTGTGTACCAAGATCAGCACATGAAAATTCAGACGGAGTCACGGTAAAGGTAATACCAGAATTGGCCGCATCACCATCATATAGTTCATCAGCATCTAAAGTTGCTTGTCCGTTCTCATCTAATTCTAATTCAAAATCAGTCACAAAAGGCACATCCGGTCCAGTCGCAGGACACCAAGTTGCCGATGATGCAGTTGAAGAATTAGTTACTGTTGTTGTTGTACTAAGATCATTTAGATCTTGATTATTACCAAAGTACTGAGTTCCATCAATCGTTGTATTTGCTGTAAAGAATTCAACTCTAATGGCATCTATGGTAGAATTAGCTATCTTAGAATTTAAAATTTGGTTGTTGTCAGACCAACCTACGTTTTGAGCTACCAACCTTATTCCATATTGCTTTCCACACATTTCAATGTTGTCCATTACAACATTTCTAGAGTTTAACAAGTAGATCCCGGTTCCTCCATCTCCGATGAATCTTAGGTTTTCAAGTCGGGTACCTGTACTATTTTGAATAGAAATACCTGTCCCATTCAGAGACTCAAAATTATTCACACCTAAAGTGAAGTTATTTGCTTCAGAAAAGAAGATTCCGCTACCATTTCCAGAAAAGGTGTTTCCTGAGATATCAGTGGGAACCCCAATGTAGTACAGTCCGTATCCAGCAGCATCAGTAAAATCATTATTGGTAATTGTATTCTGAACATTAAAACGTCCTGTAAACCTTAATGCATCACTCGTTGTACCTGTGAAATTGTTGTTATCGATGGTCAGTTCATTATTGCTATTTCCATCATAGCGAATTCCATGAACGAATCCACCAGAAAAATCATTGTTACGAATGGTAGAAGTTCTGATACCAGATCCACCTAATGCAATTCTATTGGTAGGATCGTTAAACAAAGGAGCAAAAGTCCAATTCTCAATGGTAATATTTTGAGAATT
>CAZDKB010000007.1:30761-40703 GCA_964505885.1 uncultured Flavobacterium sp. | reverse complement strand
TTCCTAATAATTCAATAGGAGCTAATATAAATTTCATTGGAACAGGTACTCCTGGCATCCAGAAGATGTGTTTCCAATAATCTTTTTTTGCTGTAAATGTTGTGATCAAGTAAGTCAACAATGCTAAGAAGAATGTCACAGCAATGTTGTTTGTAATGTTTACTCCAAGTGGAGTTAAACCGAACAAGTTCACCATCCAAACGAAGAAGAATACAGTAAGTAAGAAACTCATGTATTTCTTATAATGCTTTTCACCAATATTTGGTCTAGCAATATCGTCTCTAATATATAATACAATCGGCTCTAAGAATCTTCCCATTCCAGAAGGAAGAGCACCGTTCTTTTTGTAAGAATCTGCCATTCTTTTGAACATGAAGAACATGATCAAGAATACCACAAAAATCATCACAACGTTCTTAGTGATGGAAAAGTCTAGAGGTTTTTCGTTCGTTGCATGTTCTTTTTCATCTTCAACGATCTTACCATTCACCCCGTCTACTTTATAGATCTTGCTATGGTGTACTTTGTAAAAATTACCATCAACTTCAGCAACGGTTTCTTCGTGGTGAAACTTAGATGAAGAAAACACTTTTAAACCATCATCCCATAAGATTACAGGTAAAGGGAAACCATAATGCTTCTTGCTTCCATCTTCCTGAGTAATAGAGAAAAGACCGAAATCATAGGTGTCCTTTAAGTGATGTTGAATGTATTCTCTAATGTACTCTGCTTTCGATTGAGACTTGTCACTTTTTTCGCCTCCTGAAGCGAATGACGAAAGTGATAAAGAAAAGAATAATAATGTTAAAGCTGTGATCGTTATTTTTCTATGCATATCGCTCTAGATAATAGTGGCTTAAAAATCGCTGCAAAGGTATGGTTTTCTTATAAAACCAAAAACTATTTTAAATTTTATTTTAAAGGGCTTTTTGAAAGAAAAAACGACAAAAGATTATTTCAATTTATTCAGCCAAAGAGAAAGGCTAAAAACCTCAATAACAAGGACTACTATATAAGGTATAAAAAGTGTGTAGAACTCTATTTTTGAGAACTGATCATCAGCCATAAATGATTCGTAAAATATGGCAAAAAAGAGAAGAAATTTAAACTCGCTAGCAAAGATGTAAATGAAGCCTATCTGATTCTTCATTTTGTGTCTAATCAAAAACAAAAAAACAAATACGATCAACCCGAAGATCATGTTCACGGCATAAGTTAAAATGATCTCATTGTCAAAAAGTGCGAATTCAAGATAATTGAGAACCAGAATATGCAGTCCAAAAGCCACTCCTGTAAAAAAGAAGAGTCGGAAAGTAAAATTTACAATTGTAGGATGCATTAAGAGTTGATTCTGTTCAGTTGTTTGACCACAGCGTATAATGAAACTCCCACTCCTGCCATGGTTGTGAAGGCAACATACATACTTTTTCCATCATTATAGCTGTTATCTAACCACTTTCCAAGTAATACAAATAAATAGATAGTAACACCCATTTGTATTGCCACACCCGTTAGGACTAATGCGTTTTTAAGCGGTTTTTTCGGAGAGGACTCTTTGTTGCTCATGCTGATTAAGTTCTTTAACAGCTCCTCTCATTGAACAAGATGCGTTGAAAGTTGCTCCGGGTTCTACGGACAATTTACCAACAACCACATCTCCAAAAATAGAAGCAGTAGAGCGTATGGTTAAGGTTTCATTTACCAAAAGATCACCAGAGAACTTGCCTTCGATATCGGCGTCGTTAGATTCTACTTTTCCTTTGATTGATCCTGCAGAACCTATGATTACCTTTCCATCGGTTTTTAGGTTTCCTTCTAAGGTTCCATCAATTCTGAAATCACCTTCAGAAACTATATCTCCAGTAATTGAAGTATTCTTAGAGACTACGTTCCTTTCCATTACTTTCGATTTTTGTTGCTTATTCTTACTACTTGCCATTGGGGTCAGATTTTTTCAATCGCTTAATTAATTCTAGAGCTTTTTTTCCTTGCTCAGTTTGTGGATGATCTACAGCCACTTTTTCTAATTCGGCGATATAGAGGGTTTTTGCATTGTATTTTCCTAAGGCATAGGCTCTTAGAAGTTCAAATTTAGGAATTAAATTGGAATCTTCTAATTCAGGAAGCATGGTCTCTATAAAACAAGTACACTCATCAAAGAATTCATCTTTGTATAAGCGATAGGCAATTTTGTATAATTCTTCTATTTGATCAATCTCATCTTCTTTGATCAACTCCTTATCCGGATTCAAAATAATCTTGGCAAAAGGGGTGTCCTTATAGTCGGTTAGGACCACATTCTTGTACGTATCTCCTTTTAGATCACCTTTATCAGAATACAGCAAATACAAATGATAATTTGCTGGAAGAATTAATTCTTTGGCTGGATCTGAATCCAATAATCTTTCAAGGTTTCCAATAGCTTTTGGAATATTCTTGAACTGCTCTTTATAGATGAGTCCTAATTCAAACAAGGCTTGATTTCTATTAAAGATCAAGGAATCAATCACTTTTTTATCTGAAGGGATGGTTTTGGTATAAGTGGCAACATTATAACGCGCAGATTTCTGATTAATCGTTACCTCATCTCTAGTTTTGCTATCGATTGTCGTTTTATCAGACCATCTCCAATTGTCTTCTAGAGGTCTGGTCCCCCAGACTCTTTGAAACTCTCCTTTTCCAAAACCAAGTGATTGAACATTATAGAAATACCATTTTCCCTTATTGTCTCTAGACTGTGTTCCTCCTCCAAACTGATTTCCAAAACTAATCGCATTCAATTTCTTTTGTGCGAGTTCTTCATCTTCTTTCTTGATCTTGTCTATATATTTCTGAAAATAGGCCTTACGCTCTTCTTCAGGCATATTCACCAAGGTTAGTACGCTATCATTTGTCTGTAAAGTTTGCTCATACTTTCTCAGGGATGCCAGGTTCTTAGACCTTCTCTCAATTCTTTTGATTCGCAAGTTCTCTCTGTCCTGAGCAACAAAAAGAACACTATCGTAATAAGAGCTCGCTTTTACATAGTTCAGTTGCTTAAAGTAAATATCAGCAAGTTTTTCGTAGCTATAAGTTTTCTGTTTTGCAGAACCATTCTGAGCTCGTAGTGATCGATTGTAAGCTTCAACGGCGCGCCCAACGCTATCTCGACTCATTTCCAGCTCTGCAACCTCATAATGCAAGGCATCTAAATAAGGTCTGTTATCTCTGTTCTTGATCAATTTGTCAAACTGATCTAAGATTCCGATGACAGATGAATCGTTAACAGAGTTCTTGGCGAGTTCTATTTGAGCGTGAATTCTAAATTTATAGGGTGCTTGCTTAAAATTAACCAATCGCTTAAAGACAATAGCCGCTGTATCTCTGTTTTGATCTTCGGCGTAAAGTTGACCAAGAATGAACAAATTTCTAGCGGTTTGAACTTTGTTCTTTGACGTTTGAGTAGCTAACCACAATTGATCTTTTACAAAATGAAGGCTATCCATTTTCATATGAGCCATCGCTAATGAGGTATGCGCTTGTTCGCGGATATCGTCGGAAAGATCATTCCCTCGCACCATGATGCTTAAGGTCTCAATAGCCAGCTCTGGATTGTCGATTCTGATATTTGCTTTAGATCGCCAGATCTTGGTCTCATTGATCAAGTTTGCTTCTGGGTAGTTGTTGATGATGAAGTTATAAGCTTCTATTGCTGGTATAAACCGCTCGGTATAATATCTTGCTTTCCCCAATAAAAGATAGGCATCATCAATCTGACGGTTCTTCTCCTTACCTTGAATGCGCATAGAGTGTTTCTGAATGGCCTTTACTGCCTTTTCTTCCGCTTTATCGAAAGGTGTCGTCTCTTGATCTGAAGAATTATTGACAGGAGAACCTGGACCGCCCAAGCCACTGAATTTTGGAGCTTTAATTACATTTCCTTTAAACTTAATTGGCTCAATTGGAAGACGCTCAAAAAAGTCATCCTTATATTGTGCATTGATCTCTGCAATTCCTTTTTCGAAAGCCATTTTACCATTGTGAAGCACGTTATATTTGGTAGTAACGGCATGAAAATTACGATTCAAAAAAGCATCTTTTTTGGTACTACAAGATGCTAAGGCGAATAGTAAAATGAAGAATCCTATTTTCTTAAGTCTGATCATGGAAACAAAAAGCTCTTATTCACAACAATTTCTTATTGAAAATATTGTGGATAAGAGCGTAAAAATAGAAATAAAACTGAGAATTTACGGGCTATACAGAAAAATAGCTTTCCAGTTCTTTCAAGGTTTCTTTCGAAGTTTGGATGTCTTTAACCACATTTCCTTTGTCTAGAACCACGATTCTTTCGCAAACTTCGGTAACGTGACTTAAGTCGTGACTAGAAATTAGCACGGTCACTTCTCTGTCTTCCGTCAAGGTTTTCAGGATCTTCTTCAGTCTGATTTGTGTGGTAGGATCCAAATTCGCAAAGGGTTCATCTAAGATTACAACTTGAGGATTTCCCATCATGGCTGCAACAATTCCCGCTTTCTTTTGGTTTCCTTTACTCAAGTCTCTTAAGTACTTTTTCTTTCCGATGATCTCGCCATTAAAAAGTTCTTCAAATTTCGAAAGAAAGGCCGTCACATCCGCTTTGTTCATTCCTCGAAGATCTCCAATAAAATCAAAGTATTCTTCTGGAGTCAAATATCCGATCAGGAAAGATTCGTCAATAAAGGATCCTGTAAAGGTCTTCCAGTCTTCACTTCGGTTCACAATAACATCATTGTTAGAGATCTCACCTGTAGTTGGTTTGATCAAATCTAAAAGTAGATTGAAATAAGTAGTTTTTCCGGCACCATTGTTTCCTACAAGTCCGAAACTTTGTCCTTTCGGAATTTCCAAAGCAGGAATGTTCAACACCTCTGCTTCACCGTATTTTTTTGATATATTTTCTGTTTGTATCATGATTTCTTTGTTGTGTTAGTTTTAGGCTTTTTTGTCGAAAGCACTGATGGTTGAATATTTCTCTCTGATGTATTTTGCCACGATGATCTTCATAAAATAGTTTCTAAAGAGAATCGACAAAATACCCACGACAGCGATGGCAATAATCCCTGCATTAAAACCTAGGAATGCACTAAATCCCCAAAATAATAACATTGGAAAAACTAAAATTGGAATGATCATAAGGAATTGAGTAGCGCTGGTTCCTTGATAGTTGGCAAATGCACTTCTTTCAAGGTCGATTCGTTTTCTGTTAAACGATCCGGCATATAATAAAAAGATTGAGTTGAACCCTACGTTAAAAATAGCTCCAGCTGTGATCATCAAAAACTTATCTATTCCGAAGTAGATATAAGGAATACTCAACACATATAATATAAGGGTCATTACAACCATCAAATACCATTTAGACTCTAAGAATAATCTGTATTTGATATTCTGACTCATCAGCATTTTATAATAAGAACTATCCCAGGCCGGAATAAACTGACCAAAATTCATGGCAAATCCACCTGTTGTAAATACCGATGCAAATACTAAAAAGGCCGGCATCTTATTATAGACTTCTTGTGTAAAGAAGATCAAGGCATAAGCCACGAATAAGAATGACATTAGAAAAACAGTCTTCGGTCTTTTGTTTCTCCAAATCAATCGAATATCGTTCTTAATAAACGGGGCAACATCACCCAATCTATCTGCCCATGAAAGATCTACAGATTTTGCTTCTTTTAATTTCAGTGAAACTGCCACATCTAAATAGACCTTATCTCTTAGTTGCTTGAAGTTCAAATAATATAAGGTTATCAGCAATGGGATTCCTAGTAAGGATAGTAATGGTTGATTATACAATCCACCGAAAATAGTTTCACTATAAATCGTAATATCAAAGATTCCGAACTTCTGAGCCAACATCAATCCGCCTACAACAGTAACTGAAGACCAAAATGCCACATTGTTCTTATTGATCAAGAAATTGAAGAAGTTTACACATTGCCCAATCAAGAACATTGCAAAGAACCAACCTAAAGCAGAATTGGTGTCATAACCTTTCCCTATCAAACGAAGGGTAAACGGAATGTAAAAGAATAGTGGCAAAACATTATAAAATGAGACGGCAGACTTTGATAGAACAAAATGAACCAATTTTGACTTCTTAATGGGTAAGATCATCATTGGTTTGATGTTCATGATAGGTATCTTTTGCATCAAATACCTAAACATAATATCTGCAGCGATCACATAAAACAAATAAGAATTAACAAGTTTTAATGGGTCGGTGCCAGGTTTTAACTCTTCCATTATTTCAAATGAAAAAGTCCCTAAAAGCAGAAGATAAGCCAACATTAATAGGGCAAAAAACCCTAATAATATCTTTAAGGCCATTCCTGTTTGCCAATAGGACGAACGGAAATATTGCTTCCATTCGAGGCGCAAGAAGTGTGTAATCATGTGTGGTTAAATTAGTTTCGTAACAATTAGTGACTAATTTACCACTTTTGTTACAACAATTCCTTACAAATAATATTAGGTACTGTCATGCTGAACTTGTTTCAGCATCTCTCATAAAGCCATCAAAGACTCTTTTTTATATGATGGTAACCTTTTCTCCTAATTCAAACACCATTTAAACGCTTCATCTAATATATGAGGAGAACTTACCACAATTACTGGGTATATATACTAACTAATAAACCAAGAGGAACATTATACATTGGAGTTACAGGTGGAATTGACGATAGAATGGAACGTCACCATTCAGGTGAAGGAAGTGTATTTACTTCAAAATACAATATTAAAATGCTTGTTTACTTTGAAGAGTTCCAATATATAAGTGATGCTATCGCCAGAGAAAAACAACTAAAAAACTGGCACAGAAAATGGAAAATCAACTTAATTGAAGAAGATAATCCTAACTGGAATAATCTTTGGAAACCTTTAGACCCTGAAACAAGTTCAGGGTGACAGAATAATGATCTGCTCGTTGAACTTATTTCAAGGCTTAAAGCTTAAATTACTTATCAATCTTCAACTTTTAATACTTGCTGAATGATCTCCTTCAGATTTTGTTTGGGCAAAGCTCCAGTTGCCATTTGTGGTTGCTCTCCCATTGGGATGAACAACATGGAAGGAATACTTCTGATTGCAAAGGCCGCCGCTAATTCTTGCTCTTTTTCTGTATCTACTTTATAGATATTAATCTTATCTCCATATTCTTCACTTAGCTCTTCTAAAATTGGAGCAACCATCTTACATGGTCCACACCAATCTGCGTAAAAATCAATAATTGCTGGAACTTCGCCTTCGAAAGTCCACTCTTTATTTTTCTCATAATTGAAGACCTTTTCTAAAAAGGTTTGCTTCGTTAATAACTCTGTCATATCTGATTTCTTATACTGCAAAGTTAGACGTATTTTTTCTAGAAAAATTACACTTCCTTCTCTTCTCGAATAAAGTCAAATTTAAAATTTGTAACTTGTTGGTAACTAATTATTAACAAACCAAATATATTATGAATTCTATTGCAATGATTGCACGTTACTTGCTGGGTATAGCCATGCTTGTCTTCGGTGCGAACAAGTTTTTTCACTTTATGCCTAATCCCGAACTCCCTGCAGATGCCATGACATTTATGGGTGCTTTAGGAGAAAGTGGATATATTTTCCCAACCTTGGGAGTAGTATATATTTTAGCCGGACTTTTATTAGTGATCAATAAGGCAACACCATTTGCTCTGATCATCTTAGTGCCAGTATCATTTAATATCGTAGCATTTCATTTGAACTACGATCCGAAGGGAATTTTATTTGCAGCAGTTGTCGCAGTGTTGAACTTATTCTTGATTTACGCTAATTGGGACAAATTCAAGTCTTTATTTGATTAAAAATAAACGTTAAAATTGTAAAAAACCTTCTGTTTCTGTAACACAGGAGGTTTTTTTTATACTAATTTAGAAGCCCATTAAATCATATGTAGATGAAGAAGCTAATCATTCCTACACTCTGCGCACTCACAATTCTTACCGCATGCCAGAGCAAATCAAACAAAAGAGATATTACAGTGAATTATCCTGAGACAGTTAAAAAGCCTGTTGTAGACAATTATTTTGGTACAGATGTAACAGACAATTATCGTTGGTTGGAAGATGATAGAAGTAAAGAAACTGAGGCCTGGGTGAAAACTCAAAATGAAGTCACCTTTGATTATTTGAACAAGATCCCTTATCGTGATCAGATCAAAGATCGACTGAAAACTCTTTGGAATTACGAAAAGATCGGCTCTCCTTTTACAGAAGGGGATTATACTTATTACAGCAAGAATGACGGGCTACAAAATCAATCTGTGATCTACAGAAAAAAAGGTGATGATGGCAAAGAAGAAGTATTCCTCGACCCTAATACATTCTCTGAAGACGCAACCACTTCTTTAGCTGGACTTAGTTTTTCTAGAGATGGAAAAACAGCTGCTTACTCTATTTCTGAAGGAGGAAGCGATTGGAGAAAGGTTATCATTATTGATGCGGAATCCAAAAAGGTCAAAGAAGATACTTTGGTAGATATTAAATTCTCTGGAATCAGCTGGAAAGGAAACGAAGGATTCTACTATTCTAGCTATGACAAACCAAAAGGAAGTGAGCTTTCAGCAAAAACCGATCAACATAAGTTGTACTATCATAAAATAGGAACACCTCAGAAAAAAGATAAGGTAGTTTTTGGAGCAACAGAAACTGAAAAACATAGATATGTTTGGGGTTCTGTGACCGAAGATGATAGATATTTAGTCATCAGTGCTTCTACCTCTACTTCAGGCAATAAGCTCTTTATCAAAGACCTCACTAAGAAGAAGGCAAAATTAATTACGGTAATCGGTAACTTTGATAGCGATACCAACGTCTTAGATAATAGAGGTTCGAAATTATACCTCTTAACCAACTTGGACGCTCCAAATCAAAAGATCGTTACTGTAGATGCAAAAGATCCTAGACCTGAGAATTGGACGGATTTTATTGCTGAGTCAGAATATGTATTAAGCCCTTCTAGCGGAGGAGGATATTTCTTTGCCGAATACATGGTAGATGCGATCTCTAAAGTGATGCAATACGACATGGAAGGAAAATTGATCAGAGAGATCGAATTACCAGGTGTTGGAAATGCTGGAGGTTTTGGAGGAAAGAAAGATGCTACAACCAGCTATTATTCATTCACTAATTATAAGACTCCAACGAGCATCTACAAATATGATATGGCATCAGGAACCTCTGAATTATATTGGAGCCCTGCCATCGATTTCAACCCAGAGGATTACGAAAGCAAACAGGTATTCTACAATTCAAAGGATGGAACTCGAATCCCAATGATCGTTACCTACAAAAAAGGTGTTGAGCTAAATGGAAAGAACCCCACCATCTTATACGGTTATGGAGGGTTCAATATTTCTTTAAACCCAGGTTTCAGTGTGACACGTGCCGTTTGGATGGAACAAGGAGGAATCTATGCCGTTGCCAATCTTCGTGGTGGTGGTGAATACGGAAAAGAATGGCACAAAGCAGGAACCCAATTACAAAAACAAAACGTGTTCGACGACTTTATCGCAGCTGCAGAATACTTGATAGAGAATAAATACACCTCTTCAGATTACCTCGCTATCAGTGGGGGATCAAACGGAGGATTATTGGTTGGAGCAACCATGACTCAAAGACCTGATCTAATGAGAGTGGCAATACCAGCCGTTGGTGTATTAGATATGTTACGTTATCATACCTTTACCGCAGGAGCTGGTTGGGCCTATGACTATGGAACTGCAGAAGACAATTCGGAAATGTTTAACTATCTAAAAGGCTATTCACCTGTGCATAATGTGAAAGATGGTGTCGAATATCCCGCCACAATTGTAACTACTGGAGATCATGACGATCGTGTAGTTCCGGCACATAGTTTTAAGTTTGCGGCCGAATTGCAAGACAAACAAACAGGA
>CAZDKB010000007.1:6238-30751 GCA_964505885.1 uncultured Flavobacterium sp. | reverse complement strand
AACAAATCCAACCTTGATCAGAATTGATGTGAATGCTGGTCATGGTGCAGGAAAATCTTTAGAACAAATAATCAACGAATATTCGGATGTATACGGATTTACCTTTTATAATATGGGGTATGACCAACTTCCGAATCCACCTAAATCAAAAATCAAATCGTAAGTAAAAACCCAAAAACATGAATTCTATTAAAAAAGCTTTCCTATTCACCGCAGCCGTAGCCGTTGGTTTGGCCGCATGTGAATCAGAGAAAAAAGAAGGTGTAGGTATCGTTTTGGAGAATATGGACACTAATGTTCGCCCAAATGATGACTTTTTCCGCTTTGTCAACGGAAGTTGGCTAGACAGAACCGAAATTCCAGATGATCAAACATCTTGGGGAGGGTTCAACAAACTGAGAAAAGAGACTGATGCTGATGTATTAAACATACTAGCGGATGCTATCGAAAAAGATGATTTTCCTGAATTAAAAGATGCTGAAGGAAACTTGAAAACTTCAGATCAACAAAAAGCTGTTTACTACTATCAGTCTATTATGGATACTGTAGCAAGAGATGCGGCAGGGATCGATCCTATCAAACCATTTATGGCTAAGATTGATGAGATGAAGACCAAAGATGATCTTGAAGAGTTATTAATCAACTTCACTCCTTATGGAGGAGCTGGATTCTTTGGATTCCAAGTGTTCAACGACCTTATGAACTCTAACATGAACGCTGGTTATGTAGGTAGTGCAGGATTAGGTTTATCAAGAGACTACTACGTAGATCAAGATGAGGATACTAAGAATAAGAGAAAAATGTATGAAGCACATATCGCTAGAATGCTTCAAAAATTTGGATATGATGAAGCAACTGCCAAGGCAGACGCTGCAACTATCTTAGCATTTGAGACAAGCCTTGCAGAGCCTCAAATGACCAAAGAAATGCAAAGAGATGCTCGTAATATCTACAACCCAATGAGTCTTGAGGAATTGTCTAAGATGTCTCCATCTATTAATTGGAAAAACTTCTTAAAAGAAATTGGAGCTGGTGAAGTTGACAAAGTAATCGTTACTGATCCTGGATATTTCAAAGCAATGGACAAAGTGATCAAAACAAGTTCTGTTGATGATATTAAAAAATACCTTCGTTGGAACTTGATCAATACTGCAGCAGGATTATTAACTACGGATCTTGAAACTGCAAATTGGGAATTCTATGCAAAAGATCTTAGAGGTGCTAAGAAACAACGCCCTAGAGATGAGCGTGCATTGGCAAATGTAAACGGAGCTGTAGGAGAAGCTTTAGGAAAGTTATATGTTGACGCTAAATTCCCGCCAGAAGCGAAGAAAAAAGCGGAGGAGATGATCGCTAATGTAATGTTAGGATTCGAGGTAAGAATTAATAGCTTAGAGTGGATGAGTGAAGAGACTAAGAAAAAAGCTCTTGAAAAATTAAACAAGCTTACCGTTAAAATCGCCTATCCAGACAAATGGAAAGACTACTCTGCGTTAGAGATCAAAGGGATCAAAGAAGGAGGAACTTATTTTGACAACTCTGTGAATGTTGCCAAGTGGAACTTCTTAGAGAACATTGCAAAGATTGGTAAAGAAGTAGACAGATCTGAATGGGGAATGTCTCCTCAAACGGTAAATGCATACTTTAACCCTGTAAACAATGAGATCGTATTCCCCGCGGCTATATTACAACCTCCATTCTATGATTATAGAGCTGATGAAGCTGTAAATTATGGTGGAATTGGTGCCGTAATAGGACATGAGATCTCTCATAGTTTTGATGATTCTGGATCTCGTTTTGACGGAGACGGAAACTTGAACAATTGGTGGACAGAAGAAGACTTAACCAAGTTTACTGCCTTAGGTAAAAAACTTTCTGCTCAATATGGAGAATTCACGGTAATTGATGATGTTAAAATCAATGGTGAGTTTACACTAGGTGAAAACATTGGAGACCTTGGTGGATTAAGAGCAGCTTATGAAGGGCTTCAAATTTTCTATAAGAACAATGGAAAACCAGAGCCAATCGATGGATTTACTGCTGAGCAACGTTTCTTTATGTCTTGGGGAACTATCTGGAGAACTAAATCTAGACCCGAAGCCTTGAGAAATCAAGTAAAAACAGATCCGCACTCTCCTGGAATGTTTAGAGCATTTGTTCCGTTATTGAACATCGAAGCATTCTATGACGCATTCGAGATCAAGGAAGGAGATAAAATGTACTTAAAACCAGAAGACCGAGTGGCTATCTGGTAAACTGAAATAATAAGAAATGGTGGCTTCGAGAACCTCAGCCACCATTTTCAACGTATCTTTGCCACGCATATAAATGCGTGGTTTTTTTATGCTAAAAGTCAATAACATATCCTTCGAATACAGCAACGAAAAAGAAATTCTTCAGAATGTTTCTTTTCAACTTGCTCCCGGTGAACACCTATGTATTATGGGAGAAAGTGGTTCAGGGAAATCTACCTTACTCAAAGCAATCTATGGACTGCTAGACCTTAAGAGTGGTGATATATTTTGGAAGAATGAACAGATCTTAGGACCCGCTTTTCACTTGGTTCCGGGAATGGATTTCTTCAAATATGTTCCGCAAAATTTTGACTTGATGCCTTATACTTCCGTAGAAGAAAATATCGCAAAATATCTGTCGCGATTTTATATGGAAGAAGCAAAACTTCGCACCCAAGAACTTCTGGAAGTTATCGAAATGCAAGCCTTTGCCAAACAGAAGGTAAAAGATCTAAGTGGCGGACAACAGCAGCGTGTTGCCATTGCCAGAGCTTTGGCAAAAGAACCAGAATTGATTTTATTAGATGAACCGTTTAGTCAAATCGATAACTTTAAAAAGAACTCTCTAAGAAGGCGTTTGTTTTCCTATTTAAAAGAAAAGAATATTTCTTGTATTGTGGCTACTCATGATGGAAATGATGCTTTGTCTTTTGCAGATCAAATGATTGTAATCAAGGACAATAAGATTCTCGCTCAAGGAACTCCAACAGAATTATATCAACAACCTAAAGAGCATTATGTTGCGGCCTTATTTGATGATGTAAATGAAATAACTGTGAATGGAGAGAAAAGATTGCTGTATCCACATCAGATCAAAGTCGTTAAGTCTTCAAACTTCACTGCTGAGGTTGTCAAAAGCTATTACAAAGGATTTTACTGGCTGATCGAAGCTTCGTTTTCTGGACAGATTATTTTCTTTCAGAATGATATTCAGATCGACTCAAGAAATACGATTTATATTGATTTTTCGTCCGTTCCAAACTAACTCTTCCCTTACCTTTTTACCTAATAATAGTTTGCCAATTGGCGAGGAAGTTGAAATGGCAAAATAAAGCTGATCTTCAATGTGTAATTGTCCTGCACTAATACTAATGAAATACGTTCCTAAGTTGGTTTCTACAAGACTTCCTAAACTAATCACTTCAGAATTATTGAGATTTATTTTGGCCAATGTTTCCTTCATTTGTTGAATGGCTTGCAATTGTTGACCTGCTTTTTCCATCTCCAATTGAAGCATGGCCCGACCTGTTTCATGCTTATCTCCAGCCGAACTTTTGGTCTCTGAAGTCAATGCTTTTTGATTCGATTCAATGGTTTGTTGTATCGTTTTTAAACGGCTGTCTACAAACTCTACACAAAGCTGATATAACCCTTCTTTTAAATTCATGAATTCGTTTCTATCATTGCTAATAAACGAAATATTAATCTGTTTTTTACAGAGTAATTTGTGAAACCTGCTTTGGCTATTAATTCACTCAATTCTGTTTTTGTAAAGCTTCTTCGGATCGCTTTAACTCCATCATTACGAACCATTTTATTAAAGAAAATCGACAAAGGATAAAAAAGAATTCTAGCAACCAAACTCCTTCTTAACTCCGAAAAGATCATTGCTTTTTTCACTTTTGATCGAGAGCTCTTCAAAAAAGAAACCAGCTCTTCATCTTTAAAATGATAGATAAAATGGCTGCTAATTAGAAGATCACATGATGGGAGTTCAAAATCAGGATCTAAAATATCCGCTTGGATAAATTCAATATCAAAATTACTTTTCTCTTTAGCGTAGTCCAAGGAGTTTTGATTTCCATCAATCCCAATAAGGTTCAATTGTTTTTTCTGAGAATTCAACCATTTTGCAATTCTGATAAGGTTGTCTCCTCCTCCACAGCCAAGATCCACAATCGTTTGGATGTCACCTGATTTAATTTGGTTCTTGATAGCTTCCAAAGTGTACTTCGAATTCCCTAACCAATAGTTGATTTTAGATAATCCGTCTAAAGTTTTGGTAAGTGACTTCCCCTTAAGTTCTAGATTGTCTAATTCTTCTGAAGTATGGATTCTATTCGTCGGCACTTTTTCTAAAAATGAGTTTATATACCCATCCTACAAGAGCATTTCCTAAAGGAAAATAAAGAGCAAAAAAGAGTGCCATTCCTAAACTGAAATTACGAATGTTCAAGTATTGATCCATTAAATTGTTTGGATAGGCATAGGAGCTTTCAAAATAATATCCCCCAAACTCTAGTAATCCCATGGCGATCAAACCATAAGCGTATTGCATGTGAAAAGGAAGGTTTCTTAGCAATAGAGAAATCGGGATCATATAGATCAAATACACTGTAATCACCTGCCACCAATAGGTGAATCTGGCAATTTCCATATAGGAACCGAAGGCGTCCATCAGGGTTCCCCAGATAAAATAAATTACTGCATATAATATGATCAATCGCTTATCTACTGCGAATTTTTGTTTTGCGTAAGTGATAAATTCCTTCATTGAGTTTAATTGTATTCTATAGCTTCAAACCTCCCGTGATGTGTTTTTGTAAGTGAGCTCGAAACTTGCTCATTATCATTAAAAAGTTTGGGTATTCCTAATTTGTTTTTTTTGATATTCAGTTGAGTAGATGAATACCCGAACTTCCTTTCAACTTCTTTAAAAAAGTCTAGCTTCGATTGAATATTCAACCAACTAAACGAAGAATCACCGGTGACAGAATAAATATATTCAGTAGTAGATTCTGTTCTTACTTGAAAACTTTCATCTTCAAATAAAACTTCTCCTGCAGTGTCTGAAAAGACAGTACATTCTAGTTTTTTCGGAGCAAAGAATCGTTTTTTGTATTGCCGAACCACAATCTTGTAGGCAGCTTCTTTCATACTCCATAATCTCCAAACCAAATGAAAAGGATCCTTAGATTCATAAATCAAACGGATTTCTTTGTCTGTGAATTGTTTCTCCAAAAATCCTGGTCGTTGCCAGTTATTTTGAGTTTTGGCTAATTGTAAATCTATGATATCGTTTCCTATCAAGATTCTGCGAGTTTTTCCTCAATGATCTCTACAGCCGCTGTTACAGATAGCATTTTTTCCATAGAGTCGTTGTCGATCTCAATATCGAAACGGTCTTCGACATCTAAAACCACATCTACCAAATTAGCAGAATTGATCTTCAAGTCATTAATAAAGTCAGTTTCAGCTGATAGATTTTGAAAAGCTTCTTCGTCTTGTATATAAGGTTTTACAATCTCTTTGAGGGCGGTGATCAGTTCTTCTTGGGTCATTTTATGAATTATATCTTCTAAAAATAACACATCCGTTGACATCACCAAAACCAAAACTGGCTTTCGCTATGATGTTAAGCTCTTTTTTAATGGATTGAGTCGGAATTTTAGAAACATCAATCAGATCGCTGATCTCCGGATGAACATCTTCACAATTGATATTAGGAAATAAGAACTGAAGTTTGATCTGTAAAACCGTTGCTACAGATTCTATGGCTCCAGCAGCAGACAAACAATGGCCTACCATGGACTTCAATGAGTTGATATAAGGAAAATCAGAACCTTTTCTTTGAAGTGCTTTGGTCCAATTCTCTATTTCCGTTGGGTCTTTAATGGTTGCTGTTAAGTGTCCGTTAATCGCGTCTATATCTTCTGAAGAAATCTCTGCATCTTTAATTGCTCCTTGAATACACTTTTGAACCGCTTCAGAATTAGGTGCTGTCATTGTACCCCCATTTCTTTGTCCGCCAGAATTTACATTTCCACCTAAAACCTCAGCATAAATATTGGCACCTCTTTCTAAGGCCGATTCCAAAGATTCTAAAACCAAAGCTCCTGCCCCACTTCCAGGAACAAAACCAGAAGCTGTTTCACTCATCGGTCTTGAACCTTTTTCGGGTGAATCATTGTGTTTGTAAGTCATCACTCTCATGGCATCAAATCCACCCCAGATATAAGCACCATCATCAGAGCAAGCTCCTACCAACATTCGTTTTGCTTTACCGGATTGAATTCTTTCAAAACCCATGATCAAAGCTTCTGTTCCCGTAGTGCAAGCTGATGAGTTTGTTGTGACTTGATTCCCCAAACCTAGGATTCCTCCTAAATAAGCCGAGATTCCACTCGCCATGGTTTGGATAACCACCGTACTTCCCAATCGTTTTACTTTTTGATCGTCCAGCTTATAGATCGCTTCACGGAATTTCTCGACTCCAGAAGTTCCTGTTCCGAAGACCATTCCAGAATCATAATCAACATCATTGTTATCATTAACGAAAAGACCCGCATCTTTCCAGGCATCAATTCCTGCCATACAACCATACAAGATTCCAGAACTATTAAACCCGCGGAGTTGTAAAGGAGATAAATATTGAGCTTTTAATTCGTCAGAGACTTTAGGAATTCCGCCAATACAGCAAGAGAATTTCAGATCAGCAAGATTTTGATGAAAGCTAATTCCAGACCTGCCTTGCTGAATAGCTTCTAAAAAATTATCCAATCCAACGGCATTCGGAGCAACAACTCCCATTCCTGTAATAACGACTCTATTCTTCATTGGAACCAGGTTTAAGCATTCCGGCAATCTCACCTCTACAAACCAACTCTTCTTTTTCATTAAAAAGTTGAACCTTGCATTTGAGTTTATTGAAACGGAAATAGATCTTTTCTGAGACAACTGAGACAGTGTCTCCAGGCAAGATAGGTAAAAAGAAGTCGACCTGATTTGACGTTAACGCAATTTTAGGTTTTTCAGTCTCACTTAGCTCATCTTTTAACAAATAGATACCCAAACAAACTACTCCGATCTGCGCCATGACTTCGGTTAGTATGACACCAGGAGTTACGGGGTTTTCTTTGAAATGACCTTGATAAAAGAACTCTTCTTTTTTGAACGTATACGTTCCCACCACCCCTTCTTCAGAAACAGAAGTCAGTTCGTCCACAAATAAAAAAGGCGAACTATAAGGTAAAAGCTCTATGATTTGGGATTTGTTCAAATTTATACTAGTTGATTTGTATAATCGTTAAGATTTTTGATAAACTCTAATCCAATCTACAAACATATATTCTGGAAACTGACTTGTTTTATCTGGTCTGCCTGAGAAGGTTCCTCCAACGGCAATATTTAATAAAAAGAAAAACTCTTTATGGAACATTTCAAACTGATCTGCTTCTATAGAGAAATAAACATAGAGTTTACCATCTACAAACCAAGAGACTTTTTCTTCAGTCCATTCTAACTCAAAAATGTGAAAATCATCAGCGAAGATTCCTTCTTTTAGCACATAGGACTTAGAACCCATTTGATCGTGTTTTCCTTTCTTGTTTGAGAAGTGAATATTGGCTTCTACAACTGCAGGATCTCGTGAACCATATAACTCTAAAATATCGATTTCCCCACAAAATGGCCAGGGCGTATCTCCTCCGTTTTCATCAATATTGGCACCTAGCATCCAAAAGGCTGGACAAATTCCTTCTGTCTTCGGTAGCTTCATTCGTGCAGCGACCTTTCCATATTTGAATGTAAATTTTCCTGCAGTATTTAAACGAGCAGAAGTGTATTGGTTCATTCCATGTTTATCTGATTCATGAATGGCTTTAATCACTAATTGATCATTCTCGATATAGGCATTTTCCTCGCTATCCGTGTAGCGCTGCCATTCTTCATTAAATCTTCCAGCGGGTTCTACCTGACGGTTCCATTTGGTATCGTCTAGTTGATCTCCCCTAAATTCATCAGACCAAATCATTTTCCAGTCATCTCCTGGGTTGTATGTGTTTTTCTCTTTTGTTTCCATACAAGAATTAAATAATAGCATTATGAAAACCAGTGTATACAGTTTTCTCATATCATTTCATTTTAACTTAAATGTTCTCCACCGTCAACTTTAATAACAGTTCCGTTGATCCAAGCGGCCTCATCTTTACATAGGAGATAAACAGCATTGGCAACATCTTCTGGAGTGGTTAATCGTTTGAACGGATTTCGTTTTTTAGAATGTTCCTTTAGTTTGTCACTTCCCGGAATCATTCGTAAAGAAGCCGTATCGGTTACTCCTGCTTGAATGCAATTCGCTCTAATTCCGAAAGGGGCAAACTCTAATGCAATGTTTCGAGTAATTGCTTCGAGAGTGACTTTAGCTGCAGAAACCGCAGCATAGTTCTTCCAAGCTTTAGTATTTCCCTCACTGGTAAAACTGATGACTCTGGAATCTTCTGAAAACAGACCTGCTTCATGTAGTTCTTTTACCCAATCATACAAACTGATTCCCATTGCTTGAATGGTAATTTGAAAGTCGTCAGATTTTAAAGTAGACTGATCATCAGAAACCATAGATTTCAAGTTTCCTTTGGCAACACTATGCACAAAAGCTTTGATCTTTCCTCCTTCTAATTCCACCTGAAGGTCCTCTAATAAAGCTTTTCTTTTCTCAGCATTCAATCCGTCGGTATTATAACTCGCAAAATCCACTCCTGTTTCTGCGATCTTTTTGAATTCAGCTTCAATCTGTGCTTGTTGAGCTCTTGGGTTTCTATGAACAATACAAATATTCATTCCATGAGCAGCCAACTTCTTGGCAGTTGCCAAACCCAGCCCGCTTGATCCGCCAAGAATCAGTGCCCACTCATTTTTATTTTCGAATTCTTTCATTCTTTTTTGTTTGGCTTCGAGAGCCTCTGCCAACAATTCATTTAGTTATTGGTAACTGAGGCTATCAAAGTTACCATTCTATCAATAGTCTTTGTGCTGAAAAACCAGGTCCGAAACTCAGCATGATTCCTTTTTCACCGGGTTTTCTATCTACGTCCATAAATCGTTCTAATACATATAAAACGGTTGCGCTAGACATGTTACCGTAAAGCTTCAACACCTCTTTAGTATCGTCAATGTTCTTCCCTAAAGATCCAAATAAATCTTCAACAGTCTGCACGATCTTCTTTCCGCCGGGATGAAATATCAGATGATCTATATCTTCAATGGTCAATCCGTTTCTTTCTAAGAAAGGATGAATGATCTCTGGAAAATGACTTGCAATCGTCTCGGGAACCGTTTTATCTAGGATCATTTGAAGACCGGTATTCACCAATTTGAATCCCATCATATGTGTGGCATCATAAAAATGATACATGGCTTCATCGAGAATCTTAGGCCCATGATCGTCTTCGTAGGAAGACAAGATTACTGTTGATGCACCATCACCGAAAATAGCCGCACTGACAATATTTACCATAGAATAATCGTCTAACTGAAAAGTTGCTGTAGGTGATTCTACCGCAATCACCGCAGCTCGTTTATTTGGATTGGCTTCTAAAAATTTCTTTGCGTAGATCATTCCAGATACTCCAGCGGCACAACCCATTTCAGTCACAGGCAAACGAACAATATCTTGACGCATTTGTAAGCTGTTGATCAAATAAGCATCAACAGACGGAATCATGATTCCGGTGCAGCTAACCGTAACGATATAATCTATTTCTGTGGGATTTAATTTTGCCTTATCCAATGCTTTCACCAGAGATTGCTCTGCAAGTTTTGTTGCTTCTCTAACATAGATATCATTCTTCTCCTCGAAAGAGGTATTGGTAAATACCTCTTCAGCATCCATGATAGAATATCTACGATCAACACCTGCACCTTCAAAAAGTTTTACCACTTTTCTTTGGAAGCGTTCGTCTTGACCAGCCATCCAAAGTTTTACCCAAGGAATGATCTCTTTGGTAGGTCTTGTATATTTTGGTAGTTGCTTTGCAACTGATGTTATTTTTACGCTCATGGTTTTTGTAGAATCCATTGATAACGAAAAGCCCATTTCCATTGAATACTGGCTTTTGCATTGATGTTTTTTGATAGTCTTTCAAGGTCTCTTCTCTTGAAAGCTCTTAAGATCGATGTTAATCCGTCTTCTCGCACCATTCGGTTTCTGATAAACAAACCGATCAGTTTAAATAAATAATATGCCAACTTATGTCTATGCAGGTCATTGATCACAATTCCCAATTTTGCTTTCTTTAATAGCATTTTTAAGAATGGCTCTAATTCTTCATCCTTGAAATGGTGAGCAAACAAGGTACAAAGAACAATGTCAAAATCAAGTTTTTTAAAATCATCGGAAAAAATGTCCAAAGTAGCATAAGATACCTCCGGAAAGTCTATAGATAATTCTTCAGCATAATCGATCGCATCTTGATTGGCATCGATTCCGATTAACTTAAATGTGTAAGCTTTCTTTCGACCAAACTTGGCTATATCTCTTAAAATATCGCCATGGCCACATCCAAGATCAATGATGGTAATTTCTTTTTCTTTGGGTTGATCTTTTAAAATAGATCGCAAACCTGCTATGGTAACCACATTTCCCCCTAAAGTTCTGTTGATCCTTTCCAGTTTATCAAGGGTGTCACGAAAAACCTCACCTTCAAGAGTAAAATCGTCCATGATCTCTCTTTGATCGGACCTTTTAGATGTATCTACAAATAAACTCATATGGCTTTAAGAGGCTTACCATGTGTTTTCTTTATAATCCTCGGTAACAAAGAAGGAAACCATTTTAAAATGCTCAATAAGATTTCAGAAATTTTTTGATTCCGAAAAAGCCAAGCTATAAAATGACCCGTTCTCAATCTACTTTTAAATTCTTTGTTCCATTTTCTAATATAGTTCTTTTCTAATTCGTCTCTTGATATCTTTCCGTCAAGAAACTGAATGATCTCTTCAGAAGCCAATTTAGCACTTGTAATTGCCATTCCCATACCATTTCCGCATAAAGGATGGATCATCCCCGCGGTATCACCACACATAATGATATTATCCTCCACGGGATTTTTTGTTTCAAATGAGATCTGACTAATTGCAATTGGTTTTTCAAAAAGTGACTTGGAATTTTCAAAAAGGTCTTTTAGGAATGAGTTCTTAAACACAATATTTTGTTGAAATTCATCTAATTTTTTGAATGGTTTAAATTCAGAGTCCTTTGCTATATAGCACAGGTTTATAGCATTCGATTCAACTTTGGAAACTCCGCAATATCCTCCTTTGAAATTGTGCAATGCCACTAGGTCTTCTGGAAAATCTCCTTCCACATGAATCTTAACTGCAAAATAGGGCGATCTTTTCTTGATAAAAGAACGGTCCATTTTTATATCCAAGTTCGACCGTTTTCCAAAGGCGCCAATCACAACTTTGGCTATGTATTCATTTTTTTGCTTGGTACTTACCTTAAATAGATCGTTCTCAAATTTGATCTCGTCAACCGTTTCAGGTTGAAAAGCACCAACATCATTAAACTTTGCAATTCTTAATAGGGCTTTGTCCAATGTATATCGACTCATCCCAAAGCCCCCTAAGGGTAACTTACCTTTTATGATATTACTTTTTACCGTAGATAACTCAACTCGTGAGATTTGTTTTGCACCCCATTCGAAGGGGTCAAAGCCGAGTGACTTTAGATAGGGTAAAACCTCATTGGAAATATATTCTCCACAAACCTTATGTCTTGGATATGGATATTTTTCTAAGAGATAAACAGACTTTCCAGATTTAGCAAGATGAATTGCGCTCGTTAATCCAGCGAGACCTCCGCCGACAACAACTACATCATAAATAAGGTTTTCTTTCAATTGGATTTAGTTCCTGTGTATTGAACTTCGATCTTCACTTTTTTTGACATGATGAAACTACCTCCTCCAACTTTGAAATCTTTTCTGTTAATTTCAAAATTTGAAGAGATGCTTAGAGTATTATCATATTCCTTTATTTCTAGAGGAATTTTTAATTCTTTGGTAGTTCCTTTAATCGTTAAATCGGCTATCATTGTGTAATCACCCCCCTTACTTTTTTCAATTTTTTTAGACTTCAGTAGGATATTTTTAAAGTTGGGTTCATCAAAATAGTCTTCTTCTAATATATGTTCATCTCTACTCTCTATCCCTGTATTGATCGAGTTTACCTCGATTTTTGAGTTGATGGAACTTTTATTTAGATCTTTTGAATCGAAAAAGACATTTATTTTAACCTTAGCAAACTGCCCGTCTACATTTACCCCAAAGTTCTTAATCTTAAAACGAACTCGGGTTTTTACATCTTCTTGCTGATACTCTTGAGTCGTGACAGAGATAGAAATGAATAGAAAGAAAAATAGTAGGGATTGTCTTAGCATGGTATTAAAGATAAGGAATATTAAAATGGTTTAGTCGACCAGCTCTGCCAGTTCCTTACCAATTAATGAGCCGATGGCCACTCCCATACCTCCAAGTCGGATTCCACAGAAAGTTCTAGTTGAAAGTTGTTTTACTATAGCCTTCTTTTGATTTCCAACTCCCATGATTCCGCTCCAGCGCTGATCGATTTCAAAAGGAGTATCAGGAGGAATAATTTCTTTTAAAATCTCCTCTAGTTTATCCTGTATTAATTTTGTTTGAGCAAACTCTGTAGTTTCTTCAGCTTTGAAATCTAAATTTCTTCCCCCTCCAAAAAGGATTCTGTCTTCTATATTTCTAAAGTAATAAAAGCCTTCGTCTAGATGAAAGGTTCCTTTTACATGCAAGTCTTTGATTGGTTTTGTCACCAAAACTTGAGCTCTTGCAGGTTTGATATCTGAATCAAGAAATTGTTTGGAAAAACCGTTGGTAGCAAATAGTAAGTTTTTAGTTGTAAACTCTCCTTGTTCCGTTTCAATTACAACTTTTTCTTGAGTTTCCGAAAACCCTTTGACTGTGACATTATTTAAAATCTTAACCCCTGATGAATGTGCTTTTTGTAAAAGCCTTGCCATCATCTTTCCCGTATTTATTTGGCCTTCGTAATAATTTACAATGTAGTTTGGAACCACCTTTTGAAAGTTGAATGTATTCTCTGATGTTCCGAATACATCTTTATGAAAAAGAGGTTCTAATAGTCCGTTCAGGTAAGGAATTTGTGACTTACATTCTTCGTAGAAATCTTGACTTTCGAATAATTCAAATCCTGCGTTCAACTGATAATCAATTGCTTCATCTCCTAAGTTTTTTCTTAATAACTGAAGCCCATCCCATCGTTTTTTGACCAATTGAAAAACCTCTTCTTCAGTATGAGTTTTAAGATCACTCAATAATTCTGAAGCACTTCCAAAGCACGCAAAACCTGCATTTTTAGTACTTGCTCCTTGAGGTAATAATCCTTTTTCTAGCACTAAAACTCTCGCCTTAGGAAATCGCTCTTTTAGGTTTATGGCACAGTTCAAGCCAACAATTCCGCTCCCTACGATTATATAATCGTTATTAGAAAACCACTCTTTATATTCCCAAAAACTATACTTCATTATAATATCTTCTCAAAACAACAACTGTTGTCCATATTAACGTATTGACCATAATTCGGAATTCTAAGATAGCCTGATCGATTATAGAATTTGACCGCCTCTACCTGTCGCTTTCCAGTTTCTAAAACGGTTCGTTTGTTTCCAATTTCTTTAGCCCAGACCTCTAGCTCATTCAAGATTTCCGATGCTATTCCTGTTCCACGGTTTTCAGGCTTTAGATACATTCTTTTTATTTCTACAGAAGTTTCATCATATGATTTAAATGCGCCGCAACCTACAGGTTTACTATTTGCATAGGCAACCACTGCATGTTGCAAAGATTCTATTCCGTTGAACTGGTTGTAAAAATCATGCTCATCTCCATCTGTGATCTTCAAATACGCATCTAATTCCTTAACAAGATCAATAAAATCTTTGTCCTCTGAAGTTATTCTTTTAATGTTTATCATGTCTGTTGTTTTGAGATTCTGAAACCCCCGAAGAGTCGGGGCAGAATGACAAGTCAAAAGTCAAACTTTAATTGAACCCAAAAAGGGTCTTTTTTTTCTGTGTCTAAGTTACCAAAAGAAATGCCTAAAAGGCGAACAGAATTTTTTAAAACATCTTGATACAATAACTCCTTCACAATGGGCATAAATTCCTCTTTCTTCTGAATGAACTCTGAGACTGTTTTGCTTCTTGTTTGCTGCGTAAAATCACTGTATTTGATCTTCAAGGTCACTGTCTTTCCTTTGGTTTCCGAACGAATCATTCTGCGTTCTAGTTCATCGGCAATCTTCTCTAGTCGCTCTAGCATGAATACTTCAGAGGAAATATTCTCTGAGAAAGTTCTTTCGGCGGCAATCGACTTTCTAATTCGATTAGGCTTTACCTCACTATTATGAACCCCTCTAACAATATTGTAATAGAAATTACCTCCTTTTCCGAAGAGTTTCACTAATTCGGGCAAAGACTTTTGTTTAAGATCATTTCCTGTGAATATTCCTAGGTTATGCATTTTTGCGGCAGTGACCTTTCCAACTCCATAAAACTTGTTGACGGATAGTTCTTCTAAAAAAGGAATTACCTCTTCTGGGTTGATGGTCTTCTGACCGTTAGGCTTATTGATGTCAGAAGCTACCTTTGCTAAGAACTTATTGACTGATATTCCAGCCGATGCTCTTAATTCTAGTTCATTCCAGATTCGGTCTCTAATCTCTTGGGCAATTAAACTTGCAGAGGGATTTCCCTTTTTATTCTCGGTTACATCTAAGTAGGCTTCGTCTAAAGATAAGGGCTCAACTAGATCTGTATAATCATAAAAGATCTCTCTCACTTTTAGAGATATCTCTTTATAACGATCAAAACGTGGTTTTACAAAAATAAGATGTGGACATTTCTGCTTCGCTAAAACTCCGCTCATAGCAGATTTCACCCCATACTTTCTTGCCTCATAGCTTGCAGTTGTTAGCACTCCTCGTTTTTCATTCCCTCCAACAGCTACTGGTTTTCCTCTTAAGTCCGGATTGTCTAGCTGTTCTACGGAAGCATAGAATGCGTCCATATCAACATGAATGATCTTGCGGTATTGAGTCTCTTGAGTCACCCAATAAAATTACAAAACTTTGGGGTTAACTTAGAAGGTCTATTAGATTAACTATTGACGCTAGAGCGGTAACAGAACCCAAGATAAAATCCATTCGGTTAGACAACCAAATCATACGCTTTTCTATCTTTTTTGCAATACTCGCATACAAAAATAATAACGAGAAAGTACCCAAGGCAGAACCAATTACGAAGAACAAATTATTGGTGGGGTTAAACTCATACCAATGAAGCATCACCAAAGAACTTGTGACTCCCACATAAAAGGGAATAGCAAACATATTGATTAGAGAAAATAAAAGACCGGTAGCGTATCCTTTTACTTTTCTTTCACTTGCGCCTGTAACTCCCTTCTTAGACCGAATTCCCTCGCGGAAAAAGAAAATAGAGACCCCAAAAAAGGCAAAGACACCAATCTTTTGAAGTGTTTCTAGATATACAGGATCACTTAATAAAATCTTGGAAAATGCCACGGCAACATAAGCTTGACCAATAACAATAGTTGAAACTCCCGCGGCAAAAGAAATGGCTTTTCTCTTATTTTCTTTAATCCCAATTTTTACCGTTGTCATACTCAACATACTTGGAAAAATTGTTCCTAAAAAAGAGGTGATAAAGCCAAGAAAACAGTGTAATAGAATACTCATGCGTTTCTTTGTCGTTCTTAATTTTGGTTGATTACAGTCGCCTAATTTAAAGCATTTATAAATCTTTATCTTTGATAAAATTGATTTTATGAAAATGAGACCTTTTATTGTCTTTTTCTCTTTTCTCCTTGCAGGGAGTCTCTATTCACAAAAAATAACGGGTAGGATCATAGACGCACAAACCAACGAGCCTTTGTTTGGTGCAGCAGTTTATTATGATAATACAAGTATTGGTGTTACTTCAAATGAGGACGGGAGTTTTTCTATAGTCTATAAGTCTGATCTCAAATCACCTCTTGTTTTTTCCTTTTTAGGGTATCATTCGGTAAGTATTTCACAATTAGAAAACAATCAAGACTTGCTGATTACGATGACCAAAAAAACTGAAAGTTTGGATGAGATCGTTATTGAAACTAGAAATGTTTGGTCTAGAGAATCGATGTTAAAGGAGTTTCTAAAATTATACCTCGGAGAGAGTGAGAATGGACTCTCTTGTCAGCTTTTAAACCCAGAAGACTTGGTGTTATCGTATCACTCGAAAAGAAAACAGCTGAGAGCTAGAGCCAAAGCTCCTTTGAGAATAAAGAACAATCGATTACAATATTTGATTACTGTTGACCTCAGTATTTTTGAAGCAAATTATTGGTTCGTCAGCAAGAATAAAAAGCGCAGGAACTTAAACTTTGTTCATTATTCTGGGAGTAACTTTTATTCATCGTTGACAAAAGACTTATCACGAGAGACCATAAAGCTTAGAAGAAAAACCTACAGGGGATCAGTTCTTCATTTTATGCGTTCCATTGCCAATGATAGAATCAGTAGAGAGGGTTACGAGATCTTAGCAGGAAGTCTTGCTGTGAATCCTAGTCGTTATATTGAAGTAGAAAAACAAACTGACGGATCTTCGTTAGTGCGCTTCAGGGGTACTTTTACTGTACGATACAAAAAGAAAGAATCCTCTGTTGTTAAATCCATCATGGAGTATTTTTCTATTGATTCTTATGGTAATCATACTCCAACTGATGCCGTAAGGTTTGGTGGATCACTTGGAAGGCAAAGAATGGGCGATACGCTTCCTTTGGATTTTATTGAATAAAAAAAGCACCCAAAAACTGAGTTGATTCAGCTTGAGGGCGCTTTTAAGTGATTTTGATTTGTTTATACGACTCCTTGCGCTAACATAGCATCGGCAACTTTTACGAAACCAGCGATATTGGCACCTTTTACGTAATCGATAGTACCATCATCGTTTTTACCATATTGTACACAAGAATCATGAATGTCACTCATGATCTGTTTTAATCTTTGATCTACTTCTTCGCGAGTCCAGCTTAAACGCAATGAGTTCTGACTCATTTCTAATCCTGAAGTTGCTACCCCACCAGCATTTGATGCTTTCCCTGGAGCGAATAAGATCGAGTTGCTTTGGAAAGCGTGAATGGCTTCCGGTGTAGAAGGCATATTTGCTCCTTCACTCACACAGATACAACCATTATCTACCAATGCTTGTGCAGCATCACCGTCTAATTCATTCTGAGTTGCACATGGTAATGCAATATCACATTTTACAGACCAAGGCTTCTCTCCTTTAAAGAATTTGGCGTTTGGATATTTCTCAACATACTCGTGGATTCTTCCTCTACGAACATTCTTAAGATCCATTACAAAGGCTAACTTCTCATTATCTATTCCGTCCTCATCTAAAATATATCCTGAAGAATCAGACAAGGTTAATACTGTTGCTCCAAGCTCAATACACTTTTCTGCAGCATATTGTGCCACATTTCCTGAACCAGAAATTACTACCGACTTACCATCGAAGCTTTCTCCTTTTTCAGCCAACATGTTCTGAGCAAAATATACATTTCCATAACCTGTTGCTTCTGGTCTGATCAACGATCCTCCCCAAGAAGCACCTTTTCCAGTTAATACTCCTGTAAATGTATTGTTCAGTTTCTTATATTTTCCAAACATAAATCCGATCTCACGAGCCCCTACTCCAATATCTCCAGCAGGAACATCTGTGTTATGACCAATATGTCTGTATAATTCTGTCATAAAAGCATGGCAAAACCGCATAATCTCATTGTCTGATTTTCCTTTAGGATCAAAATCAGAACCTCCTTTACCGCCTCCCATTGGAAGCGTAGTTAGAGAGTTTTTAAATACCTGCTCAAAGGCAAGAAATTTTAAAATACTCGCGTTCACAGATGGGTGAAAACGCAACCCTCCTTTATAAGGTCCAATAGCAGAGTTCATTTGAACTCTATACCCTCTATTTACTTGAATTTCTCCACTATCATCTACCCACGCCACTCTGAAAGAAATCAATCTTTCTGGCTCAACCATTCTTAATAAAATATTCTTACCGTGATAAATGTCGTGTTTCACGATGTAAGGAATCACTGTTTCTGCAACTTCTTGCACAGCTTGTAAAAACTCAGGTTCGTGGCCATTTCTTTTTCTGACCTCGTCCATAAAAGCATTGATTTTTTCTTCCATTAATTTAATTGATTAAGGTTTGTTTGTTTCTTGGAGGCAAAGATAGTTTTTTTCATATATCAAAATGCTTTTTTTTATTTTAAGTTTCCCCTTCAAAGTACTCATTTCAAACGTTTTCGTAATCGTTAAACAATTGTTGAATTTTCCCGAATTCCTTCTATTGAAAAAATGTAACTTTGTGCCTTTGATCATAGACTATCAATTATGCTAGATAAGGTTAAAGAGCTTCTAGGAGAAGTAAATGGATTTCAGGCGGCATCAAAGGAAGAAATTGAATCTTTCAGAATCAAATACTTGGGAAGCAAGGGATTGCTGAAAGGCTTGTTTGCTGAGTTTAAAAATGTTGCCCCGGAGCAAAGAAAAGAGTTTGGCCAAGCATTGAATTCTTTAAAGAAAGCAGCTGAAGACAAAGTAAATGAACTCAGTGATATCTTGGAAAACAGTCAAGAAGAGACTGGTGTTTACGGAGATCTTACGCGTCCCTCTGAACCTATACAATTAGGTTCTCGTCATCCAATTTCAATTGTTAAGAATCAGATTATTGAGGTATTCAATAGAATTGGTTTTACAGTCTCAGAAGGACCAGAAATTGAAGATGATTGGCACAATTTTACGGCGCTAAATTTGCCTGAATATCATCCGGCTAGAGATATGCAGGATACTTTCTTTATTGAAACCAATCCGGATACTTTATTAAGAACACATACCTCATCTGTGCAGGTTCGTTATATGGAGAACCACCAACCTCCTATCAGAACCATTTCTCCGGGTAGAGTATTTAGAAATGAGGACATTTCTGCTAGAGCACATTGTATCTTCCATCAAGTAGAAGGTTTATATATTGACACAGACGTGTCGTTCGCAGACCTAAAACAGACTTTGTTGTATTTTACCAAAGAGATGTTTGGTAAGTCAAAAATACGATTACGTCCTTCTTATTTCCCTTTTACAGAGCCAAGTGCAGAAGTAGATATCTATTGGGGATTAGAAACAGAAACTGATTACAGAATTACAAAAGGCACAGGTTGGTTAGAGATCATGGGGTGCGGAATGGTAGATCCTAATGTTCTTGAGAATTGCAATATTGATTCTTCAAAATACTCTGGATATGCATTTGGAATGGGTATTGAGAGAATTGCGATGTTATTATATCAAATCCCAGATATTCGTATGTTCTATGAGAACGATGTTCGTTTCTTAGAACAATTCAAGTCGGTTTTATAGTGAAGAAAGACATTCATATTCCTGAGGTCACTGGTGTTGAGGTCGCTGTTGTTTTTGAATACAATGACATCTACAAAAGTGATGACTGGAATGTGTACATCATCAACAAAAAAGAAACTGATATAGAAATGATTGTGATCGTTTCAAAAGGGTTTGATGAAAAGAATGAGACTTCTGTAATGAGAAAAAAGTTGAATTCTTTACCCAGCAATTCATTTGCGAAAGTAGAATTGATTCAACCTGAATTATTCAAATTGAATAATCAATTTCAAGTGACTTTTTTCGAGGGCAATCAATTGTATGATAAAACATTCACCTTTCCTAAAAATTCTATTAAAGAAGGTAATTTACGAATGCTTAAATCGTTAAATAAAAAAGGAATTCTAGCGAAATAAATATGGCAAAGTTCTACGATAAACTCACATCCCGTCTGCAAAACTTCATCAAAGATCAAAAGATCTTTTTTGTGGCAACAGCTCCGGAAGAAGGTCGAATCAACTTATCTCCTAAAGGAATGGATTCTTTAAGGGTGATTGGCGACAATAGAGTCTTGTGGTTGAACGTAACAGGAAGTGGAAATGAAACTGCCGCTCATTTATTGGAGAACCCTAGAATTACCATCATGATGTGTTCTTTTGAAGGCGCCCCAAACATTTTGAGAATATATGGGAAAGGAAGAGCGATACATCCATCTGACAAAGAATGGGAAGATGTTGTTCACTTATTTCCAGAAACCCCTGGGACTCGTCAAATTTTTGATATCACAGTAGAATCTGCACAAACTTCTTGCGGAATGTCTATCCCTTTTTACGAATATAAAGGTGAAAGAGAAGAATTAAACGATTGGGCAAAGGGAAAAGGTAGTGACGGAATTGAACAATACTGGAAGGACAAAAACTTGACAAGTATTGATGGAAAGCCTACCGGCCTGAAATAAACTATAGTTTTACATATTTTCTGGCCCTTGTTTTCTTAAAGGTCTCCAAATCTATTTTATACAGTTTTCTTGAAGGTCTTATTTCAAAGTCCCTTTCGGTGTATCCGCCTAGTATGTATAAGCTGTCGTTTAAAAAGTAACTTTTTGAGCCATATAACCTTAGATCAATCAAATAGCTTTTGAGCTCTTTTGTTTGAGTATGATAGGTAAGTAATTTTCCATTTTCGAATAGAAAAATTGTCTTGTCATTGGTGGTAATTGCCGGCTTGTTGAATTTATATAAGAGTTGCCCTTCTTTTCTATATCTGCCTGTCGTTAAATCTACTGAGGTAATACTGCTAGACTCCTTTTCTTTATCACTGTTAAAAAAATAGATCTTATTTCCGATAACACTAGTAGATACCTCTCCTGAAATAGGGATCTCTGCTACCTCATACCAGAGTCCGGTATCAGGGTTAAATGAATGTACCTTTTGTGTATAGATGACCTTTCCGCTCCTTTTTTTCTTAATAGAGCCTCCCAAAGCAACTAGTCTATCCTTGTATGAAAAAGTTTCTAACCCAGACGCTCTATGAGGATTTGTATCATCAACAGTAAGCTCTTTTGAGTTAAGGTCATAAACCTCAACTTTCTCATCTAAATAAACTCTTCTTCTTGATTTTGATAACCTCTTACCTCCTAAAATATAGATCTTGTCACCTAAAACCGTAGCGCTATGATTGGCTCTCCTCCTCAACTCTACGTCTTCTGTTTGCCATGTTCTAGATTTAATATTGTAAGTAAAGAGTTCATTGCTGTGCTCAAAATAGGATCGTAATCTGTTGGCTCTATTAAAGAAAAATGTCATAGGACTCAATCCTCCGCCGAAGTCACTAAGGCCAGCATCTGCTGTCTCTCCAAATGCTTTTCTGAAAACGTCTACCTCAAAAGATCGATCACCTCCAAATACATAGATCTTGTCTCCCTTGGCTACCGTGGCAAAAGAATGCAGCTTTCTTGGCATATCTGGTAGCTCAATAAAATCTAGCTTGTTTTTGCCCTTATTTCCGACTACAAAAACCTCTTGAAGATTAATCCTTTTTTTGGCCAAATAGATAGTAAGCTTTTCTATCTGTTCATAGGTGATTTCTTTTTCTTGATAAGAAACATGTGAAAGAAATAGTTTTTCATCCCATCCTTTAGGCTTTTTGAAGGAGAACTTTCCTTTCTTGTTTGTAACTATGATCTCCTTACCAACTTGTATATGAACATCGTAAATAGGTTGATTTGTTTCAAGATCAAGAACCACTCCTCTTACCTTCTGGGCAGAAAGGCCTATTGAGATAAGAACTAATACTAAAAATGCAATTTTTTTCATAGGTCTAAACAACTTTTAGGTATAGAAATCGACCAATAATTATGCCGTTTTATATCTGAGCTTTAAAAGCAAAAAAGAGGCTTTCGCCTCTTTTTTTATTTGCTGATGATTAAATTCTTAACCGTTGATCTATCTCCTTGATTCACTCGAACCAAATAAACACCATTGGCAAGGTTTCCAATATTGATTCGTTGCTCAAAAACCGATTCGTTAGAATCATAATTCTGATTAAAAATCGCTCTTCCTTGCAGATCAAAAACTTGAATGTTCACTGTATTATTTGTTCTTGATTCAAAACGAACTGAGATCATTCCTTGTGAAGGGTTTGGGAATACGCTGAAATTATTCAGTTCAAACGAATCTGCACTCACAATACTCGCAGAAACGTTTACAACCTGATTTGGTAACCATCCTCCGGCTCCATTGGTAATATTCACTTTGAATGTGTCAGAAAATAATTCTGTCTGTGTATTTCTATAGGAAACCAATCCTGTATTAATATCCTCTTGGGTAAATGTGTCTCCGATACTAAGATCAGAACCATTTCTTCTTAGAGTTCCTCTTTCTGGCAGCTCCACTAAAGTATAGGTTTGTGCATCTGCATCCTCTGCAGAAGTAGAAGCCTCCAAATCCGACGTTTGAATAGTATAAGTCCCATTAGCTGCAACGTCAATCGTGTTATTTGTGAAAGAAGGAACAGTTGTATTAGGAACAGCTCCACATACTGTAATGCTAGCAGCATCAATAGTTCCTCCATCGAACAAGGCGTTGTCAGTTACAGCGAAGAACCATGTTCCCAAAGAACTTAATCCAGATGATCCGGCTAAGCTTTGCACTGGAGCAATTACTCCAGTCACGGCTGGTGCTTCAGTATTACATACCACGCTGCCTCCTTCATCATCGAACGTTACACCGATTATATTATCTGTATCATCACATACTCGGTCTAACAAAGTTGTATTATTCGACCCTAGTGCAGCAGGTTGCTGAATGAACAACCTAAGATCCTCTACAGCTTCATGTGTAACATCCGCCTGAACAATCAATCTACTGATTGTTATATCATCAGTGATACTAATTGGAACGTAAGCGGTATTGTTAGGAGATAAAGTTATCTCGGCATTTGAGAAGTCTGTAGCCGAATAAGTATTATTACATTCTTCAATACCCGTTTGGAAGCTATAAGTTTCTGAGTACTCACCTGCCGTACATTGGTTTGAAGGTCTTATTCTCCAATAATAAACTGTATTTTGCATGAGCCCAGTAACCGTAAGGTCTCCGTCTGTTTCATTTCCTGAGGCTACAATATTTGAAAAGGATGGGTTGTCAGAAACTTCTATCTCATAATCTACTGCATTTACATTTAACTCCCATTCTAAGGTTGTTTGTGGTGCCAAAGCATCATTCGATTCGTTAACCGGAGAAGAAATAACCATTGGGTTATTGTCAAAGGTAGGGTGATATAATCTTAAGGTAATGACTCTACTTTCAGTTTCATCTCCATCGTCTCCAACCACAGTAATCTCATATTCTCCTGCAGGAACACCAGAAAGACCACCTAAAGTTAACGTCGTTGATCCACTCTCACTTAAAGAAGGTGAAGAAAAACTTGCCGTTACTCCAGTTGGTAAATTTTGTGCCGAAAAATTGGTCGTAGTTGAACCTATTTGTTGATAATCAAAATCAAATGTCGCGTCCACATCAGAGCAAACAATTTTAGAAGAATCAGAAGTACTGAATGTAAAGTTTGATTCTACTCCTGTTACGATTAAAGCAAATGCTTGAGGACCTCCTGTTAACGTCCCTTTGTGAGAAACAGTAATCGTGTATTCCCCACTTGCACCGTCAACTTCAACTCTTTCATATGGGTCAACTAAATTGTCTCCTTTATCATTCGTTAAGACCCCTGTTAGGCGCCAAGGTAAAAAAGTGTCAGATTCCTGAGTAACTCTAATATCCAAGTCATTCACTAAAACTGGTGTTGCGTTGTTTGCTCCTCCAAGTACCTCTCCTGGTAAATCAGTCCATGAAATAGAGGCTAATAAAGGGCTTGTTCCATCCGACTTTACAGTAATAGAATAGGTCTGTCCTTCTTCCAAAACTCTCTCTTCTATCCAAGATTGTAGGCCGTTATTAGTAATCGTTTCAGCAGCTCTCTTTGTGTTCATTAAACCCCATCCATGTTGTGCGTCTGGACCACTAACCCCAACGTCATCAGTTGTGTGAAGAGCTAAGCCTTTTAAGGTAGACGCTCTCATAAACACTCCATTGACTTGATCATAATATTGCTGCAATAACAAAAGGGAACCGGCAACATTTGGTGCAGCCATAGAAGTTCCTGAGAGAATGTTATACGCATCATCTGCTGTTTCAAATGTTGACAAAACACTTGTACCATTCCCCATGATATCTGGTTTGATTCTTAGATCATCCGTAGGTCCTTCCGAACTAGATGTATTTATTGTAACCGAGACTAGATCTCCGTTAGAATCAATATTTGCATCACGTCCATTAGCAACAACCATGTTGTTTTTAGCTGTCTTATTGTGGCTTAGCTTGTCGAAAAACGGGTTGGCTTCTAAAGGGTTTCCATTTGAGGTGTTGTCATTACCATCATTTCCTGCTGAGACAACCATCAAATAATAAGGTGCATTGTACATGAGTTCATC
>CAZDKB010000007.1:0-6228 GCA_964505885.1 uncultured Flavobacterium sp. | reverse complement strand
ATCCTCGAGAAAAGTTACTGTATTTACCGAAATCTGAATCCGGAAGATCTTCTGCACCAAATCCATAAGAATGATTTGATATCAGCATCCCGTTTGCCGCAGCTGCAGTGGCTTCTGTAAGGTCACTATTCCAATCATAACCTACACCTCTAGCTTTGGGAGCCATTCCTTTAGCACTAGGTTGAAATCCAGACGCAATGATAGTCCCCATTACGTGAGCTGCGTGAAAATTCATCCCTCCAGAATCTCCATTCGTAAATCTGTTTGTTCCTCCATCACCATCATATTCTTGATGGGTAACTCTAGCTAAACCTCCATCCCAAACATGGACAGTCATTCCTTGACCTTCAATATCAAGACCTAAACCACCATCATTGTGAAGCCAATCTGCTCTCGTTGATTCTGCAGCATCCGTATTATCTGTCCTGTAATAGATCGGTTTGTTATCATCTGTAACTCCTATAAGTCCGTAAAAAACTCCATCTTCAATGTATGTGATGCGCCAATTATTCACGGCGGCTAATTGAAGTGCTTTACTTCTTTGTTGATCCTGTTCCAACTTGAACTTTGATTCTAGTTGTTGTAATTTTGTTAGGTTGGTTTTTTTCTTTATCTCTTCAATTTGAGCTTGATTTTGTGCATCTAAAGTAAAGGATGAAATAATCAATGAAAGTGAGAGACATAGCAACGCATAATTCTGCTTCATTTTTCTCTGTAGTTTAAGCTGTTTTTAATTTTGAAATCAAAAATAACTGTTTATTAGCGGATTATTAAAATTTTAACATTTCAACGCTCCTGTAGTTATTGAATATGGAATTTTATTGATTTTTTGACAGGTAAAGACCCGTTTTTAGTCCTCTACCTTTTGATGGTCTTTTAAGTCTTCTGTAAGGTCTAGGTTTCTAAGCTTTTTATTTTTAGCTCCCATTACCAAAACTGTAACTAAAGTTATTGTTCCGCCGAATATTACGGCCAGTGGTGCTCCAAAAAGTTTTGCTGCAATACCACTTTCCAAAGCTCCCAATTCATTGGACGAACCTACAAACATCGAATTGACAGCACCGACTCTACCTCTCATCTCATCCGGAGTTTTTAATTGAAGAATTGTCTGTCTTATTACCATGGAAATACCATCGAACACTCCCGCCAAAAAGAGGATTGCTACACTTAACCAGAATATTTTTGAAGCTCCAAAAATGATCATGGTTATTCCAAAACCAAATACAGAAACCAAGAGTTTTTTACCCGTACTTTTAGTAATAGGAATATAAGTTGTTGCGAGCATTGTAATAATACTACCTAAAGAAAGAGATGCGTTTAATATTCCAAAACCTTTTGGGCCAGCATCTAATACATCTTTGGCAAATACCGCAAATATTGCAACGGCCCCACCAAAAAGTACGGCTATCATATCTAAGGTTAAGGCTCCTAAAATCACCTTATCATTAAACACAAACTTTATACCCGCTTTAAGGCTTTCTTTAATAGATTCCTTGATCTTTTTATTGAAAACAGGTTTCTTCTTTATCAAAAAAACCAAAATCAAAGAACAAACTACCAGCATGAAAACCAAGCCAAGCGTGTAATGTACACCTATCCATGCAATTAAAAACCCACCAAATAAGGCTCCAGTAACAGCTGCACCTTTCCAGGTACTACTGCTCCATGTAGCAGCATTAGGATATGCGTGCTTTGGAACGATCAAAGCAATCAAAGAAAAAATAGTTGGACCAAAAAATGCTCTTAACATTCCTCCAAAAAACACAAGCGCATATATTGAAAATACGATAGATGATGTAGCCCATGTAGACTCAATATTGGTCGAAGTAAGCCAAAACAAGAAAAAACTTATAAGAGAAAAAAGAGCAATACACAAGGCGAATAAATTTCTCTTTTCCTTTTGATCAACAATATGTCCTGCGAAAGGAGCCATGAAAAAGGCAGGGATAAATTCGCATGCCCCAATAATTCCTAAACTTAATTTATCATTGGTTAAAGAGTATATCTGCCACTCTATTACTACAAATTGCATAGACCAGCCAAAGACTAATAAAAAACGAACCAGAAGAAAAATATTAAATTCTCTGATCCTTAAGGAGATATAAGGGTCTTGTTTCATTTAAAATAAATCATCTGGCTTTCATATCCATTAGAATGGCGAAAGTTTGATTAATATCTTTTTCCTTCACTACAATTGTCATTTCATTTGTAGTAGAAATCACTTCTTGCAAAGAAATATCTGCCCAAGCCAATTGCTTTAAGATGAAATAATAGATTCCCGATTGTTCTAAATTCTCCGCTGGGAGTTTTATTGTTATCGAGGCTAAATTATCTACGTGACTGATCATTTGTTCTTCTCTAAAGAACTCCTCTACATAAGTTTGCAAGCTCTCACTAATAACAATATTGGTTTCAAAAATTCCTTGAGAAACTGTAATGAAATAATCATTGCTTTCAGAAGCTTTATTTAAGATCCGAGCGATCTCTTTTAATAATGAACTCGTGTTTTTAAATGTATAATCACTGAGGTCTGAACGAACGATAAAGTCGCCCAAACTAAGAGTGAACTTTCGAATATTCTTTCGTATTCTCAATTCACTTGCCGGAGACAATCGATTAATAGCCATCATAACAGCTCCTACTTTTACCTCTTTCTGAAGTAATTTAGAGACTTCCGGTAAGATTACCCTTGCTAAAGAAGAAACATTGATCAATTTCTCATTTAAGGCCTCTTCGATGAACGGGGTTTTTCGAATGGTGCGTTCAACCGCTTCTTGAATTGTTTTCATATTTAAGAATTTGTTGAAATTCTAACTCTGTGTTATATTTTGTAAAAATATCGAATAAAATTGGACTTCAAAAGGACTTATTTTTCTTTTGTTGAAAAATTTAGTGTCATGATTATCATGAAGTTTGGTGGAACTTCAGTAGGAAGTTCGGAAAGTATACAGAAAGTTGTTGATATCATAACTTCTGAGCAGAGAGATAAAATTGTCGTACTCTCCGCCTTTTCAGGGGTTACCAATATTTTGGTGAAGATCAATGAACTCTATAAATCCGAAAATGAAAATATCTTACAAAAGGTATATGACCTTCAGGCAAGATGTGAGGAAGTGGTAACTCCTCTTTTTCAAACAGGAACCTATCTTGAGGTCGCTTTAAATTTCGTTTCTGAAAAAACAGAAGAGATCAAAGGTCTCATTCAGACACCTTTTGACCCTTTAATTCAAAAAAGAATCATTGCTCAAGGCGAATTGATATCAACTCAAATATTTCATTTGTTCTTACAAGAAAGTTCTATTCAGGGTTCTTTAGTTTCTGCTTTAGATTTTATGACGATAGATGAGTCTGGAGAACCAAACATGAATGACATCTCAAATAAGATAAGTCCTATTCTTGAATTGAATAATCTCAATATCATCATTACTCAAGGTTTTATCTGTCAAGATCATGAAGGAAATATTTCTAACCTAGATAGAGGGGGTAGTGATTACACGGCCTCATTAATCGGTGCCGCGGTAGGAGCTGAGGAAATTCAAATATGGACAGATATCGATGGAATGCACAACAATGATCCTAGATATGTAGACAACACATTCTCTGTTGAAGAAGTATCTTTTGATGAAGCTGCAGAGCTAGCCTACTTTGGAGCTAAGATTCTACATCCACAGAGTTTAATTCCTGCTAAAAACAACAATATTCCCGTTCTTTTAAAGAATACCTTCAATTCGGAACAAAAGGGTACAATCATTAAAAACTCAACTGTGGGTAACGGAGTAACTTCCGTCGCTGCCAAAGATGGCATCATTGCCATCAAGATCAAATCGTATCGAATGCTATTGGCTTATGGTTTCTTAAAAAAAGTATTCGAAGTTTTTGAGACTTACAAAACACCAATTGATATGATCACTACGTCAGAAGTAGCGGTTTCTCTTACCATTGACAACGATGAATATCTCGAGGAAATTATTGAGGACTTACAAGAATATGGTTCCGTAAAAGTTGATAAGGAGTTAAGTATTATTTGTGTGGCTGGTGATTTTTCTCAAAACAAGGAAGGTGTTAGCGCCAAAGTGTTTAACGCTTTAAAGCATATTCCTATACGAATGATCTCTTATGGAGGAAGTAATTACAATACTTCACTTCTCGTAAAAACTTCAGATAAAGTAGAGGCTCTTAACTCTTTGAATGACCATTTATTCGAAAGGCTAAGATCTAGCAGCTTAGTTTAATTTTGTTGTCAGTTTTTCGAAAACTTTCTTAGCGTCTTTTCCTTGGTAAAGGACATTATATACTGCATCTATTATGGGTGTTTTTGCACCCTTGTCTTGATTTAATATATAAGCACTTTTTGTGGCGTAATAACCCTCTGCTACCATGTTCATTTCAAACATTGCAGATTTCACGGTGTAGCCTTTTCCTATCATATTCCCAAACATTCGATTCCTACTAAAGGTAGAATATCCAGTAACCAGTAGATCTCCCAAGTACGCCGAATTATTAATGTTTCTCTTCATCTTGTGAACCTTGCTAATGAAGCGCTTCATTTCTCGAATTGAGTTACTCATTAACACCGATTGAAAGTTATCTCCATAACCCAAACCATGAGATATCCCTGCGGCGATCGCGTAAATATTTTTTAGCATAGCGGCATATTCTGTTCCAATAATATCATCAGATATCTTTGTTCTGATATATCTACTTTTAATGCACTTGCTCAAGGCTTTTGCTTTTTCTTCATCCTTACATGCCAATGTCAAATAAGACAATCTTTCCATAGCTACCTCCTCTGCATGACATGGTCCTGTGATTACTCCAATGTTTTCAATCGGAATCTTATATTCTTGATAAAAATGTTCGCCTACAATAAATCCTGTTTCTGGAACGATCCCTTTAATTGCAGAAAAGATAATCTTTCCTTCTAAGGATTCAGTTAGTTTATTTAGCTCCTCTTGTAAAAAAGCAGATGGGATAACAAATATCAAAACATCATAATCCCTAACCGTTTCATTAATATCTGATGAAAGATCTAATTGCTCTGGGTGCAATTCTGCTGATCGTAAGTAATTGGGGTTGTGTTTGTTTCGTTTGATATATTCTAAAGCATAAACACTGCGCATATACCAACCAATATTATCTAGGTTTTCCGACAGCATTTTAACAATTGCTGTCGCCCAACTTCCTCCGCCAAACACGGCAACTTTAGGTTGTGTAGACATTCTCCTGTTGTTTGTTGATCTCAAAAGTAATAATTCTAAATTCTCTCTTCAAGGCTTGGCTGAATTATTATATTTGTTTGAATCTATTTCAATAATCTTAAGAAAGATGAAAATCCCTTCAGCTCTTATTATTCTTCTATTGATACTAACATTTCAAGGTTTTTCTCAAGAGAGAAAATCTACCAAATCAGAAAATGTTGACATCCTAGAAAAGGAGTTTACAATGAAGGGGGTCAATGATATCTCTCATAAAATATGGTTGTATTTGCCTCCTGATTATAAAACTTCCAAAAAGAAGTATCCCGTGATCTATATGCACGATGGTCAGAATCTTTTTGATGATAAGACCTCTTATGTAGGTGAATGGAAAATTGATGAAACATTAAATAAGCTATACAAAGACACGGGTAAAGGATTTATTGTTGTTGGTATAGAACATGGTGGTAAAGAAAGAATAAATGAGTACACGCCATGGCCCCATGATAAGTATGGTGGAGGAAAAGGGAAACAGTACATTCATTTTATTGTAAACGAACTTAAACCCTATATCGATGCCAACTACAAAACAAAATCAAAACAGAAACACACAGGTCTGATTGGAAGTTCTCTCGGGGGTCTTATATCTTATTATGGAGGGTTAACCTACCCAGATGTTTTTGGAAAAGTAGGTGCCTTGTCTACATCTTTTTGGTTTTCTGAAAAGTCTTTTGAACTCACCAAAAAGAAAGGTAATCAACAGTTTCTTAGGATGTATTTGCTCGCCGGCGGAAAAGAAGGGGGCGATATGGTTTCAGATATGAAGAAAGCAGAGAAAATGCTATTAGAATCAGGTTTTAATAAGAAAAATCTAATAAGTAAAGAAAATAAGGACGCCAAGCACAACGAAGCTTTTTGGAGCAGTGAGTTTGAATCTGTTGTGAAGTGGTTATATAAGATGAAATAACATGAAAGTACAAATCATTAACAAGTCTAAGCATCAAATTCCTGCTTACGAAACGGAGCAATCTGC
>CAZDKB010000006.1:0-40798 GCA_964505885.1 uncultured Flavobacterium sp. | reverse complement strand
GTGGTCTGCAACACCATCTACAGCGGTTCGATTCCGCTCGGCACCTCAGAAAAAGCATCGCATTTGCGATGCTTTTTTCGTTTATCGATAAAAAACGACCATTCGTCGATAATTGAAACCCGTTAACCTATAATAAATTCAATTTCGGTCATTTTTTTGAACTTTTGTACCTTAGTAGTAATCCCTCCAAACAATATGAGAAAATTAAAAATTTTACTGATCGATGACGACGAGATAGAGCGTATGAAATTTACTCGGGTTGCCTCAAAAACGGGTAGTCATAGTATAACAGAAGCAGAAAATGGTGAAGTAGCGCTAAAGTCTCTTGAACAGATTGAACTACCCAATATTATTATTCTGGATTTAAATATGCCCAAGGTCAATGGAATCGAGTTCTTGAAGATTCTTAAATCCAATGAAAAATTAATGTACATTCCCATAATCGTCATGTCAACTTCTAGCTATAGAAATGATATTATGAAATGTTATGAAATCGGGGCTTCAGGATATATGATCAAACCCTTAAAATATGAAGATTATCAAAAGAAAATAACCGCTTTACTTGGTTATTGGTCAGAAAATGAACTAATTTCGGAATAATGAAAGGAATTGTATTTACAGAGTTTTTAGAATTGGTAGAAGAAAAATTTGGTTTCGAGACTGTTGATGAGATCATTCAAAAATCTGAACTACCTTCGGGAGGGGCTTATACCTCAATAGGAACCTATGAGTTTTCAGAAATGTTGGCGCTAGTAACTAATTTAAGCGAAAGTACTGATATTCCAGTGGAAACTTTGTTACATGTGTATGGCTTGCATTTTTTTAGTGTAATCGAGAGAGATTATTCTCAGATTTTGACGCACTATAAAGGTCCCATGGAATTATTATCCTCAATTGAAAGTCATATTCACGTTGAGGTTCGTAAAATCTATCCAGATGCCGAACTGGCTAGATTTGAAATAATTGAGCAAACGGAAAATAAGTTAGTTCTTATTTACTTCAGTTCTCGTTGTTTGTATGCATTTGGCTTAGGGCTTATGGAAAAGGCATTTGAGCATTATGGAAAAAGTGCTACAATTAAACTTGAAAAACTAAACGATACAGGTTCTGAAGTTAAGTTTGTAATCACAAAAAATGAGTGATCAAAAGATCCAAATACTACAAAGAGCGCTAGAAAGAGAACGGCTTGCAAGAAAGGAAGCTGAAAGAATTCTTGAACAAAAGTCTTTAGAACTTTACGAGAAATCAGAAGAACTTGTTTCAATAAACAAGAACCTATCCAAAGTTATTGACGAGCAAACCATAGAGTTTAAAGGACTCTTTGATAGCATCATGGATTCTTATATTCTTATGGATCTTCATGGGAATGTGCTCAAAATGAACGAGCCTGCAAAAAAGTTTTTTGGTTATGATATTGAGAATGAGAAATTCAATGTAACCGAGATTATTTATGAAGAGGATGTCGAATATGCTTATAAGTCTTTTTATCAATTAATTGAAGTAGGTCATTTTGAAAATTATAGAGCAAGGATCTACACAAAATCAGGTGAAGTTAAATGGGTAGAGATCAATTCAAGGGTCATCCGAGATGGTGAGACCGAGCCTAGATTTGCCCATGGAATCGTAAGAGATATTACGGAACAAAAAGAGCAACAAGAAGCCTTTAAAGCTCAACAAAAAGAATTATATGCCATTGTAGAGAACTCTGCTGTGGGAATAATATTATCCGTAGAAGGCGAGTTCATCAAATACAATAAGACCTTTCAGAAATTATTGGGCTATTCTGAAGATGAATTGGCCCATATGACCATGAATGAAATCTCTGTTGAAGGGGATGAGGATGAGGTTCATGAGGATATCGAAAGAATGGTTCGAGGTGAAATTGATGAGTTCACCATGAATAAGAGATACAAGACTAAAGATGGTCGAATCATCTGGGGGAAAACCAGTATTGCTGTGGTGCGAGATGATAAAGGCGATATTGAATTTGAAGTTGCTTTTGTTGAGGATATAACGGCAGAAATGAAGAAGGATGCACTTCTTGAAGCCTTGAATACCTTGATGGCGTCTTTGTTAGGAAAAATAGACCTGAAAGAAATTGCATGGGAAATTACAAGAAGTACAATTGGACTCTTAGGCTTTGAAGATTGTGTTATCTATTTAGTAGATGAAGAGAATCAGACCTTGCATCAAGTTGCAGCTTATGGAGATAAGTTGGAAGGAGATGAATCTATAAAAAATGAAATTAGTATTCCTATAGGCCATGGTATTGTAGGTACAGTTGCCAAAACGGGAATACCTGAGATTATCGCAGACACTAGAAAAGATCCTCGTTATATTGTAGATGATAAGATCCGTCTTTCAGAGCTATCTGTGCCAATCATTAGAAATGATAAAATTATTGGAGTAATAGACTCTGAACATTCGAGCAAGGGATTCTATACCCAAGATCATTTGGAGACTTTGACTACCATTGCTACCTTGGTCTCTACCAAGTTAAAATATGCTTTGAGCTTACAACAAAAGGAAAAAGCAGAAAGAGAGAAAGAACAACTATTTAAGGATCTTCAGAAAACCAATAAAGAACTGAATGACTTTGCTCATGTGGTTTCTCATGATCTAAAGTCGCCTTTGAGAGGAATGAATACCCTTGTAAATTGGATCAAGGAGGATGCCGTTGAATTTGCGGATGAGGCAATGAATAAGAATTTTGATCTGCTCTTACGCAGAATTGAAAGGATGGATCTAATGATTAATGGAATCCTTAATTATGCTAGCGTAGATAAACTTGAGAAACAGAGTCAGAAGGTAGATATCAATGTAATACTGAATGATGTTCTAGATGGAATTCATATCCCTAAACACTTTGTAATTGATATTAAGAACGAAATGCCAGTCTTAGACGGACACACTTATAAGTACATGCAATTATTTCAAAATTTGATCAGTAATGCAATCAAATACTGTGATAAGTCAAATGGAATTGTAGAGATAGATTGCCAGAAACAAGGAAAGTATTGGCAATTCTCCGTTAAGGACAACGGCATTGGAATACCAAAACAATATCAAGAAAAAGTGTTTCAAGTTTTCCAGGCTCTCAAGGAATCTCATGATTCGACGGGTGTAGGATTATCAATCGTTCAAAAGATCATAGATTTTTATAAAGGCAAGGTCTGGTTGGAATCTGAAGAAGGACAAGGAACTACTTTTTATTTTACATTACCTGTTTAATATGGAGCAACCAAACTTAGATTATATAAGAAACCTCTCAGGAGGTGATGAAGCCTTTGAAGCAAAAATTATTGCGGTATTAAAGAAAGAACTTCCCGTTGAGTTTGAAGATTTTAAAAATAAAATTCAGAAAAAAAACTTTCAAGAATCTGCTGCATTAGTTCATAAATTAAAGCATAAAATTAGTATATTCGGACTCAAGAAGGCTTATGAAGCCACTGCTGAATTTGAAGTGATCTAAAAAATCATGAAGATTTAACTGGCTATGAGTCTTTTGTGAAAGTTATAGAATCCATGTTGGATTTTTTACGTCCCCTTTGATATAAGAGAAACCCTTGTAAAACAATCAAACCATGAATTGCATTATTGTTGATGACGATTCAACCGCGAGAATTATTGTTTCAGAGTTATGTAGCCAGCATCCAAGACTTAATGTTGTGGATGAATTCCCTAATGCTATTGAAGCTATAAAATTTTTGAATTCGAATGAGGTTGACGTAGTTTTTTTAGACATTCACATGCCCACTTTTTCAGGTTTTGATTTTATTCAAACACTGAAAAATCCTCCGGGAATCATTCTTACCACCTCGGATCCAAATTTGGCTTTGGAAGCATTTGAGTATTCAGCAGTGCTAGATTATTTGGTAAAACCTATTGAACAAGATCGTTTTAATAAGGCAATTTCTAAATTAGAAAGATTCGATCTGCACCCAGAGCACTCTCAAAATTCTGAAAACCATGATGAAAGCGAAGAGCTTTATGTTAACGTAGATAGAAGATTGGTAAAGATCAACTTTAAGGATATCAATATCATAGAAGCAAAAGGAGATTATATCTTAATTAAAACAGATGATAAAAGACATATTGTTCACTCTACTTTAAAGAAGATCGAAGAAAAGCTTCCTCATGAGACCTTCTTAAAAGTACATAGATCTTATATTATCAACTTATCTAAGATTATAGATATTGAAGATAACAGCGTTTTGATCAAAAAAGATATTATTCCTGTAAGTCGTTCTAACCGCTCAGAATTAATGAAGCGTTTAAACCTCTTGTAATTTTTCTCTTAAAGAAGATTCATTTGCTCTTATTTTCTGTTCCCAAACCCATGCGCTTTTCATGGATTCTGTTAACGGAGTATCTGCAGACCATTTTAATAGATCATTTGCCTTGGTAGTATCTGCATAGATGGCTTCAACATCACCAGATCTTCTTGGGCCTATTTTATAGTTAAGTTTTAATCCTGATACTTCTTCGAAAGCATTGATAACTTCTAATACGGTAGAACCTCTTCCTGTTCCTAAGTTAAAGACTTCAAATTTTGAAAGGTCTTTATTCTTATTCAATAATTCTAAAGAAGCTACGTGTGCTTTTGCTAGGTCAACTACATCAATATAATCTCTCACACATGTGCCATCTTTAGTATTGTAATTATCACCAAACACAGTCAGCTGATCAAGAATTCCTGCAGCAGTTTGCGTAATAAATGGTACTAGATTTTGAGGTTTTCCTAATGGTAATTCTCCAATCAAAGCAGATGGATGTGCTCCAATAGGATTAAAATATCGTAAGGAAACTACATTCAATCCGGCTTCAGCAATAGAGGCGTCCCTTAGAATCTCTTCACAGACTTGTTTTGTGTTTCCATATGGTGAAGCCGCTGGCGGAGTAGTTGAATTTTCGTCTATAGGTAAAGTATTTGCATTACCATATACGGTACAAGAAGAACTAAATATGAAGTTCGTTTTTGGTTGATACTTTTTGCATGCAGTTAATAAATTGATCAAAGAATACAAATTGTTTTCATAATACATTAAAGGGTCTTGTACACTCTCCCCAACAGCCTTGTAAGCGGCAAAATGAATAATTCCATCTATATCTTTATTTTTCGCAAAGAAATCAAATACCTCATCTTTATTTTTGAGATCTAATATGTTTAGATCCACAGTTTTTCGGGTAATGGTTTCAATACCGTTCATTACATCTTTTGTTGAGTTTGCAAGGTTGTCGATGATGGTGACATCATATGACTTATTTAATAATTCTACTACGGTATGTGAACCGATAAAACCTAATCCTCCTGTTACTACTATTTTTCCCATGACTATACTTTTTATTCCTTGCAAATTAGTATCATTTTAAATGCTATTAGACCTTGTTTCGATGAACTAACAATAAGTATAGACCAGCTGCCTTTTGCATAGAATAAGGGTCTTTTCTTAAGGGCTTAATGGGGCATATCGGATCGACTTTAAATGAGAGTTAGAATTATAGAATTAGCTTAATCAATAAAAGATTACCATTCGTCTAAGGATAATTCCGTTCGGTCGAAATAAGACAAATCTACAACGGGTTATAGGTGAAATTTGTGGTATTAATCATTAAAAAGTATTCCTATGGCACTAAAGATTACAGAAGTAGATGGAAAGATGATATTAGAAGGTAATATCAATTCAGTAACGACGACTCTTTTAAAAGATCACATAAAAATAATGAAAGAGACAGCTCGATCTGCCAAAGAGAAGATCACAAGGAGAGGATTTTCTAGGAATCGAGATAATACATTAGGATATAGTATTTAATTCCACACAATAACCCTTAACGTATAACCCGTTAAACCAAGTTTTCATGTTGAAAGGCAGCTTATTTATAAGCTGTCTTTTTTTGTTTAGATACTATGTAAAGGTGTAATAAAAGACAGAGACATATTGAATTTAAGCTTATCAGAATTTGAATTCATTTCATCTATAACTAAAGGTCATCCGTCGAAATAAAGCCGAAAAAGAACCATATCGGAGCTAGGTTTGTATCAAGTTTAAATCTAAAATTAGAAAAAATGAAAATAGCAATTGTAGGAAGTGGTTACGTAGGACTAGTTACGGGCGCTTGTTTTTCAGAGGTAGGTATCGAGGTTGCATGTGTTGACATCGATCAAAAGAAAATTGACAATCTTAAAAAAGGAATCATTCCAATATATGAGCCTGGATTAGAAGATATGATCTCTCGAAACATGGAGAAAAAGCGTTTGAGCTTTACTACAAGTTTAGCCGATGAGATAGAGGACTCTGATGCCATTTTTATTAGTGTGGGAACTCCACCTGATGAAGACGGTAGTGCAGATCTTAAACATGTTTTGGCTGTTGCACGAGAGTGCGGTCGAACCATGAACGATTATAAATTGATCGTAACTAAAAGTACGGTTCCAGTTGGAACATCCTTAAAAGTAAGACAAGCCGTTCAAGAAGAATTGGATAAAAGAGGTATAGAAGTAGAATTTGATGTTGCATCCAATCCTGAATTCTTGAAAGAAGGTGCAGCAATTTCTGATTTCTTGAAACCGGATAGAATTGTTGTTGGTGCTGAAAGTCCACGTTCTGAAAAGATCATGAGAAGACTTTATAAGCCATTTACTTTAAACGGACACCCAGTGGTATTTATGGATATTGTTTCTGCTGAAATGACTAAGTATGCAGCGAACTCTATGCTAGCTACTAAAATCAGTTTTATGAATGATATCGCCAACTTATGTGAGATCGTTGGTGCCGATGTAAATAACGTAAGAAAAGGGATCGGTTCTGATACGAGAATTGGTACCAAATTTATCTATCCAGGTATTGGATATGGTGGATCTTGTTTCCCTAAAGACGTTAAGGCATTAATCAAGACTGCAAGTGAAAACGATTATGAACTACAAGTTTTAAAAGCTGTAGAAGCCGTAAATAAATATCAGAAGTCAGTTTTATTCAATAAGATCAACAAACATTTCAACGGAGAATTGGAAGGTAAGGTGATCGCTATTTGGGGATTATCATTTAAACCTAAAACAGATGATATGCGAGAAGCTCCATCATTAGAGATCATCTCTAGATTGCTAGAAGCAGGTGCTAAAGTTAGAGCATATGACCCAGTGGCAATGGAAGAGGCTAAGCACCACTTTGGTGATACAATTACTTATTGTCCAGACATGTATGATGCCATGATCGATGCAGATTGTTTGGCAGTTCTTACAGAATGGCCAGAATTTAGACTTCCAAACTTCAATATCATGAAAAAATTAATGAATGATTTGAATGTATTCGATGGTAGAAATATCTACAGTATCGAAGAAATGGAAGATCTAGGATTTAATTATGAATGTATTGGTGTGAGACCAGTTACTTCTGTATCGACTAAAAAGTCTCCTGAGCTTAAGCTAGTGGGATAATCAAGTATTAATTATCAAAATAAGAACATCATGAGAAAAAGAATATTAATTACAGGTGGTGCAGGATTTGTAGGATCACACCTTTGCGAGAGATTACTTGCCGAAGGACATGAAGTGTACTGTATGGATAACTACTTTACAGGAAGGAAAGACAATATTATGCATTTAATGTCTAACCCATATTTTGAACTTATTCGCCATGATGTGACAAATCCATTTCACATTGAGGTGGATGAGATCTATAATCTAGCATGTCCGGCTTCGCCGATTCATTATCAGTACAATCCTATCAAAACAATCAAGACCTCAGTAATGGGAGCTATCAATATGTTAGGATTAGCAAAAAGGGTGAATGCAAAGATCTTACAAGCTTCAACGAGTGAAGTTTATGGGAATCCTTTGGTACATCCTCAACCAGAAGAATATTGGGGAAATGTAAATCCAATGGGAGAAAGATCTTGTTACGATGAAGGTAAACGAGCTGCCGAAACTCTATTTAGAGATTATCACGCTCAGAATAATGTGAATACGAAGATCATTCGAATTTTTAACACTTATGGTCCTAGAATGCATCCTAATGACGGACGAGTAGTATCTAATTTCATTATGCAAGCATTGCAAGGAATCGATATTACAGTTTATGGTAAAGGAGATCAAACAAGAAGTTTCCAATTCGTAGATGACCTAATTGAAGGTATGGTCCGCTTAATGGATACAGATGATTCGTTTAGAGGTCCTGTGAATATAGGTAACCCTGTTGAGTTTACCATTCTTGAGTTAGCCGAGAAAGTAATTGAGCTTACCAATTCAAAATCTAAGATCATTTTCAAGGATTTACCATCAGACGATCCAATGAAGAGAAAACCAGATATCTCTTTGGCAAAAAGAGAATTGGATTGGGAACCAAAAGTTATGCTCGAAGAAGGTTTGAAGAAAACCATCGAGTATTTTAAAAGATATGTTGAACCTAAAAACACAGATCATGAAGAAAAGAGAGTCAAAATCGAAGCACGTTCTGACCATGAATACGCGGCGTAACTTGCACGAATATTTTAAAAGATTTGTGAATATAAATAATGATAACCATGAAGAAAAAAGTATTAGTCATAGACGATGAATTGACCATGAGAACCTTGCTTGAGTTCTTCTTAGGTGCTAAGTATGAAGTTACTTCGGTAGGATCTGTTATTGAAGCTCTATCATGGCTTGATAGCAACTTGCCTGACTTAATAATTAGTGATATTCAAATGGAAGGTTTAGATGGCTTCGAGTTTTTGAAGACCGTAAGAACCAGAGGATACACAAAGCATACTCCGATCATTATGTTGTCCAGTCAAGCAGAAAGCAAAGAGCGTGTTAAGTGCTACAAATTAGGGGCACAAGATTATTTAACCAAACCTTTTAATCCAGAGGAGTTGGAAGAGGTAGTGAAGAAGAATCTATTTCCTATTCATTATACACATGAGTGGTAGAGGATCACTTTACTTATAGAAACCAAAAATTAAAAGTCATGAATGTTTTATATGTAGGAAGCAATAGGGTTTTGATCGAAAGATTCTCATTAGAACCGAGTATTTCATTAGAAGTCAAGGCAAACGGTTTTGAGGCTCTAAGATATTTACAAGCCAATGATGATGTCAATTTAATTTGTACAGAATATAAATTGCCAGGACACGACGGACTCTATATGTTGAATAAGATCAGGTCTTCAAAAAAGTTAAAAACTTTACCTGCGATTTTATTGCAGTCTGAATATAATCCTAAGGTATATAAAAATGCCTTTTCTAAAGGTGTCAATGATTACTATGTAATGAAGTCAAATTCTTTTGAAAAGATCATAGACCGGGTAAAAGGATTTAATGGTGTAAGCACTGAAGAAGATTTGAAAGCAAAACCAAAAAAGAGAATTTTCAGAATTCCTTGGTCGAAACGTTTGTTCGATATTGTTGCGGCATCAACTATATTATTTCTTTTATCACCTATTCTGTTGATCATTATTTTGGCAATCCGATTAGAATCAAAAGGAAAGATCTACTACACCTCTAAACGAGTTGGTAGAAAGACATTCGACTTTTACAAGCTGAGATCTATGAAAGTAGGTGCAGATAAACTTCTGAAAGAACTCGCCAAAAAGAACAATCAGTACAGTGTGACCAAGCCTAAGGTTGAAACTGTAGAATCATCAGATTGTCATCAGTGTGCCGAATTACCCGAGGGTGAATATTGTTCACCACTGAAATATAACGGAGACAAAGTGATCTGTGAGCATATGTTCCTAAAGAATAGAGAAGCAAAAGCGAAACAAGAATCAAGTTTTATCAAGATCGTAGATGATCCGCGTATTACCAAGATTGGTAAATTCATTAGAAACACAAGTATTGATGAATTGCCACAGCTGATCAATGTGATCAAAGGAGACATGTCTTTAGTAGGTAATAGACCCTTGCCTGTCTATGAGGCGGAAACCCTGACAAAAGACCAAATGTCAAAGAGATTCTTGGCACCTGCAGGAATTACCGGATTGTGGCAAGTAGAGCTCCGAGGAAAAGGAGGAGATATGTCTGAAGAAGAAAGAATAGAACTGGATAATAAGTATGCAGATTATTTCACAAATAATAAATATTCATTCTGGTTTGATATGAGGATATTATTACGAACCGTACCTGCACTTTTCCAGCAGAGTACAGTATAAAAAAATACCCCAGAGTAGAGGCCGTGATCTATCGTATAGGTTGCGGCTTCTTCGATGGTTAAGAGTGAAGGATTCCTTCACTTTTTCTTTAAAATGGCTTATCATATCTATAAGTCAGTTCATCTACACTTAAGGTTCTTCCATCGAAATACAAGCGAATTCTCTCTATTTCAAAGGTAAGTTTGTACTGTATTTAAATTGGAAAAAATGAAAACCAACAGATGGTGTTTTATGGAGTTGAAGATCATATTGCTAATAGCTTTCAGCATGATGACCATTCAGTCCTTTGCCCAAGATAAAACTACAGAAAGAAGTATTCATCAATCTTATGAATTATTAATACCCACTATTGAGGTATTGATAGATTCTGCACTAGCTAACAATGGAATGTTGGCTTATCGTGTTGATGAGATCGAATCTAAAAAGGCCAATCTTAAAATGAAGAAAAGATATTGGACCAGAAACTTTGGAGTTCAAGGTGATGCACGATATGGTACATTCGATAATTTTTCTCAAAACGTTTCGGGTCCAAGCACAATTCAACTAGCGAGTACAACTATCCAAACAAATTATGGTATTGGGGTTTATTTAAAAATTCCAGTTTTCGATATATACAATCGAAAATCAGATATAAAACAGGCAAAAGCCGAGCTATCTCAAGCAAGAAATTTGGTAAAGAATCAAGAAGACGAGATCAAAGAAAAAGTGATCCTTTATTATGAGGATCTTAAATTAAAACAAAGATTATTAAGAATAAGAGCTATCAATCTTATCGATGCAAAAGTCAATAAGGAAATGGCTCAAAAAGAATATACGAACGGTCAAATTCCATTATACGAGTATATCCGTATCTCGGATATCACTTCAGGAATTGAAACCGAATTTGAAAAAGGCAAATCAGCTTTAATGACAGCGAAAAGGTTACTCGAGAATTTAACTGGAGTCACCATCAATTAACAGTAACTGAAGAATTATGAAACTGATAGATTTTATTAAATTGATCTTAAGACATAAAGTGGTATTGACCATCATACCGATTGTCTTTGGTGTATTGGCAGTTCTTCTTACCAATAACCCTAACAGAACTTATTATTCTGAAACGGTACTCTATACAGGAATCGCCTCTGGATCTTCTATTGATATGAATAAGAAGTTTAATTATTTGGCAACGAATAACGCCTTTGACAACTTAATCAATATTATCAAATCCAGAGATACAAAAGAGGAGGTAGCGATTCGTTTATTAGCTCAGCATTTGATGTTGGAAGGCCCAAATAAAGACTTTCTTTCTTTAAAAGCCTATAACGAACTTCAAGAGTTAATTCCGGTTAAGATCGAAAATTATATTGTTAGAACAAATGCAAAAAAGGGAACTGGAGATAATCCTAAAACTCCATGGAATGATGCCGATTACGAAGCAACTGTAGAGAACCTTATAGAGCTCATGGCAACGGATAACAAGAACTTTGTTTATTCGCTATTGAACTATGAGAATCCTTATTATTCACTAGAGGCTATTTCTGAAGTGAAGGCGGTAAGAATGTCTACCAGTGACTTGATCAAGTTAAGTTATGAAACGGATGATCCAGGGATCTGTCAGCAGACTTTATTCATTTACAATGCAGTCTGTATCCAAAAATATAAAGACATTAAAGAGAATGGCTCTGATGCCGTTGTCAAGTATTTTGAGGCGCAACTTGCGCAAGCCGAAGATAAGTTAAGAGATATTGAAAAGAAATTATTGAAATTCAATCAAGACAACGATATCATTAACTACTACGAGCAAAGTAAGGCGATTGCTATTGTAAAAGAAGATATGGATCTAGCTTACAAAAACGGAATCGCTCAATTGGCAGGTCATAGAGCTTCAACGAAGAGATTAGAAGAAAAGTTGAGAATTCAAGAACAGATCCAACAAAAGAATCAGAAGATTATTGATGCAAAGAAAGAGTTAGGAGAATTGAATTTCGAGATTGGTATGTACGAGACCAAATCACCTAAGGATGATAATTTGATTGAGAAGATCAAAAATTTAAAACAAGAGGCTAAAGCCTTGGATAAAGAGATCAAAAAGAATGTAGATGAGCTCTATGTTTTTCAAAATACAAAGGAAGGAGTTCCTATCAGTAAAGTACTTCCAGATTGGGTGGACAAGGTCGTAGAAACAGAAGATCTTGAAGCCAAGTTAAAGATCATGAACAAACAAACTGCAGAAATTGAAAAGCAATTTGAAACTTACGCACCTGCCGGGGCCAATCTTAAAAGGATTGAAAGACAAATTGAAGTAGCCGAGCAAGGATACTTAGAGATACTTCATGGTCTTAACTTGGCGAAGTTAAAGTTCCAGGATACGCAGTTATCTACCAATCTTAAAGCGGTAGATCCACCGTTTTATCCATTGAAACCGATTCCTTCAAAAAGAAAGATCGTGATCGTTGCTGTGGCATTTGTAAGCTTTGTTTTTGTATTGGCAATCATCTTATTGATGAACTTCTTTGATCATACTTTAAAGAATGAAAAAATCGCTCATGAGAAACTGGGTGTTCAGCCAATGGGTATGTTGCCAAAGATATTTAGACAGAAGAATCAGTTTGATTTTGTGAATATTCAAGATAGATTGATGGATTTTGTGATGCACAATTTCAACGAGGTCTTTTACAAAGATGAACAAAAACATAGGCCAAAGATCGTTACGGTCTTTAGCACCAAGATAAATGAAGGTAAGACAACTGTTATTGCAAATATTGCCAATAAGTTGAAACGATCAGGAAAGAAGGTTCTTGTATTGAGTTATACGGATCTTGACAATTCTCAAATGAGGATCAAGAAAAATGCTTTCATCCATAAAATGATGGGTTATAGAGATCCAAGAGTAGACTATAATCATCCGTTCTTAGCGAATGTAAATGAGTATATACAAGAGCATAATTTTAGAATATACGATACATCTTCAAACTATCAAGAAGCTCATACTTTCAGAGATCTAGATTTTGATAAGTCCAATATTGATCTCGACAGTTTAGATTATGTATTCATCGAGTTACCTAATATACTCGAGAGACATTATCCTATTGAATTGATCTGTAGATCTGATCTGGCATTATTAGTTTGTAGGTCTAACCGATTATGGTCTACGGCCGATATCAATATCTTAAACAATATCAAAAAGAACTCAGAGACCAATTTGAGGTTCTTAGTAAATGGTGTTGAGATCGAAGAAGTAGAAGCTGTACTGGGTGAAATACCGAAAAAAAGATCGAGCGCAAGACGCAAATTAAAGAACGTATTAAGATTTCAATTTTTCTCTAATAATCATATTTAATCATGTTGCGACTATTACATAGAATCATAAATGAGGACAACTTCCTGTCGTTAGCAGGAAACCTTGTCATCGCCGTTTTCGGGTTTGGAGGCTTTGCCTTATTAGCTAGAAGTTTAAGTCCAGATGACTTCGCTGAATGGGTGATTTTTATCTCAGGAGGTTCTTTGATAGAAATGCTGAGATATGGGATCACCAACAACGGACTGGTTAGATTCTTAGGAGCCGCAAATGATGAGAAAAGATCTAGACTCATTGGGTCAAATATTGTTCTTAGTTTGTCTGCAACCTTCGTGATCATCTCCATAATGGTCCTGGTAAATTGGTTGTTTTATGATTCAATTTCCAATTCTGTGTATGCAGCCTTCTTTGCCTGGTATCCAATATTGGCCTTGGTGAATCTACCTTGGAATAATGCCGTGGTAGTTCAGCAAGCAAGAATGAACTATAATAAGATCCTGTGGATCCGAGCTATCAATAGTACCTTGTTCTTTTCATTCTTGATCGTGAATTTGGTACAACTAAAATGGGCTGTTGAAGATATTATCATCTCATTTATCATCTTCAACTTATTTACCTCCATTGTTTGTATTGTGAAGGCATGGGACGGATTGAAGTGGATAGGAAGATGTGATAAAGAGTCATTAAAAACCTTATTGAATTTCGGTAAGTATAGTACATTTACTCTCATCGGAACCAATCTGTTAAGAAATGCGGATATATTGATCATTAGTATCAGTCCGTTTGGTAGTGCTGCGGTTGCTTTGTTCAGTATTCCTTTGAAATTAACAGAATTACAACAGATACCCTTACGAAGTTTTGCTGCAACCGCCTTTCCAAAAATGTCAATTGCCAGTATTGAGGGTAGAATAGAAGAGGTAAAGAATCTGTTCCATGTGTATACTGGAGCTATCACCTACTTGTTTGTATTCCTTTCTTTAGGGACGATCATTTTCGCTAAGGAGTTTGTGATCTTGGTTTCTGGATATGAGTACTTAGATGCCTCAGTTCACGGAATTGATATCGTGATGATCGTAAGGATCTTAGCTATCTACGGACTATTGCTTCCGTTGGATAGAATGACAGGAATTGGCTTGGATAGTTTAAATAAACCAAATATCAACGCATTGAAAGTGTTTATAATGCTGTTCACGAATATTATTGGAGATTTTATCGCAATTTATTGGTTCAACTCTATTGAAATGGTTGCTGTATCAACATTGGTATTTACCTCTATTGGAATCGCGGTAGGATGTTATTTCTTGGATAAGAAATTTGAGATCTCTGCCATAACAATCGTAAAAAGTACAAATCTATTTTATAAAAATCTATGGAATCGATCCTTTAGTCGATCCTCATAATTTTCATGTCCATTTAAATACAAAAATAGACAATCCGAAAGCCGTTGGTCTTATCTAAGATCAGCGGCTTTTACCTCAACTTATCACTGTAGTTTTAAAACTACCTTAATGTCGTTCAACGGTAATATGTATAGTACTTTTCAGTTCATCCACACTTCTTGTTCATTCAACGAAATCTAAGGCATTTCCCACGGTAGTAGAGCTAAGTTTGTAGTATGTAAAGTTCCATTTTGTTGGGCTTTCAGAACTACAATGAGTTTAGCAGAAAAACATAATAATCCATTCGAATCAACCTCAGGATCCATGAGAATTCTCAATATGAATTCGATCATGAGCTTGATCGTTTCTCTTTTGTTGATCACGCTTTTTATCGTGAAATCAGAGATCATCGGTTTAGCTGTAACCTGTGGTTTATTTATCGGACTAGGAGTGATGTACAAAATATTTACTCAGCCAAAGAATGGAGTCTATCTATTGATCATCATGGGGTTTTTCGTTACAGGTGCAGCGCGCTATGTAATTGCTCCCTGGGGTCTTTTCATAGATGGATTATTAGCCTTGGTATATCTAGCACTTTTCTTTAAAGGTTTTGGTGAAAAAATAGACTGGAGTAAGGCAAAATCAAAACTTACTTTACTGGTAAGTATTTGGATGGCTTATATCCTTTTACAACTTGGTAATCCCGAAGCATTAAGCAGAGCTGCTTGGTTCTATGCCATGAGAGGAGTTGGTTTATATCAAGTTTTATCGATTCCAGTTTTATTCCTTTTGTTCAACAAACAGAAAGACCTAGATACATTCTTCATCCTATGGGGATGCCTTTCTGTTTTAGGAACATTAAAGGGAATCATGCAGTGGAAATTTGGAGTAGATCCTTTTGAGCAAAGATGGTTAGACGCTGGTGGAGCCGATACACACATACTATTCGGAAAATTAAGAGTATTCTCTTTTTACTCTGATGCAGGGCAATTTGGTGCTTCTCAAGCACATGCCGGTGTGGTATTCGGAATTCTTGCCGTATTCAGAAAGGTAGGAGTAAAACTAAAAGCCTTTTATATCATGGTTGGATTAATGGGATTCTTTGGGATGATTATCTCAGGAACTCGTGGTGCAATTGCTGTACCAGCCTTAGGAGGGATCATGTATTTGATCCTACGTAAAAACATTACCGTTTTGGCTTTAGGAGGGGTATTTATGGTATGTGTTTACATCTTTTTTGCACACACGACCATTGGTAATGGAAACGCAGAAATCAGACGTATGCGATCTGCTTTCGACCCTAACGAACCTTCTTTAAAAGTTCGATTAGACAACCAAAAGAAATTAAAGAGCTACTTGGCATCAAGACCTATTGGTGGTGGAGTAGGAGCTACTGGAAACTGGGGGCAAAGATTTACTCCACATAGTTTCTTGGCAAATACAGCAACAGATAGTTGGTATGTAATGATATGGGCAGATACAGGAGTTGTAGGACTCGTTTATTACTTGTTCATGTTGTTCTTCATCTTGATAACTGGAGCCTATAATGTAATGGTAAAGATAAAGAGCAAAGACCTCAAAGTCCAGATCACAGCCTTGTGCTGTGGAATGGCGGGAATCATGATGGCCTCCTATGGTAACGGAGTTTTTGGGCAAATGCCAACAGGGATTTTAATGTACGTAGGAATGGTGTTCATGTTCTTATCACCCGAAATTGACAAGACAATAACTGAAAATAATATAAAAACAAAAGATTATGAATTACAGAAGCATTAGTGATTTAAACAATACAATACTAAAGAAGCTGTATATGCTTCCAAGAGATTTTGATCTAGTTGTTGGAGTTCCTAGAAGCGGAATGTTACCAGCAAATCTTATCGCATTGTATTTAAATCTACCATACACAGATTTACATTCTTTTATCAAAGGATATGTATATAAATCAGGAGCAAGAAGCCAGTTTTTTACCGATGGTGAGCAGAAAAAAGTACTCATCGTAGACGATAGTTTGGCTTCAGGAAGAGCATTAAAGGAATGTCAAGAAACAGTTGCTCATTTGAATGACAAATTCGATATGAAATACCTGGTAGTTTACTCAGTACCAGAGAAAAAAGGTGCAGTTGATTATGCATTAGAAATGGTGCCAACTCCTAGATATTTCCAATGGAATATTATGAATCATACAACCTTAGAAAAGGCTTGTTTTGATATTGATGGAGTTTTATGTGTAGATCCTACACCAGAGCAAAATGACGATGGACCAAAATACCGTGAGTTTTTATTGAACGCGGCTCCATTATACATTCCTGGAAGTAAGATCGGAACATTGGTTACCTCTCGTTTAGAAAAATATAGAGAAGAAACCAAAATATGGTTAGCTGCCAACGGAGTGAAATATGATAAGCTAGTTATGCTTGATCTTCCAGATCAAAAAGCAAGACAAAAAGCGAATTGCCATGGTACTCATAAGGCAAAGGAGTTTCAAAAAAGCCACTACACTCTATTTGTAGAAAGCGAGGAATTTCAGGCAAGAGAGATCAATAGGCTTACAAAGAAACCTGTTTTCTGTACGGCCAATTTCGAAATGGTCTACCATTCAGAATCATTGATCTATAACGTAAAGTCAGGGAAGTACTTCCCATTCTTAAGAAGAGCAGCTTTGAAGTTAAGATCTCTTATCAGAAAAATGAAAAGTCAGAATGAATTAAAGAACAAGAAAGTTTCAGTCAATACACACTAAAGTAACAACATTTAAAAATTAGAATTATGGAAACAATCATGCAAATATTTAGATACATCTTAACAGGAATCGAGTGGATCCTAGTAAGCTATTTCTTATTGTCTAGCTTGTATGTATTGATCTATGCAATTGCCGGTCATACGTACAAAAAGCGCAAGGCTAAAGGAAAAGGCAGATTGAATAGGATTGCAGTATTGATTCCAGCTTATAAAGAAGACAACGTAATTGTAGATGTAGCCCAGGATGCCTTATTGCAAGACTATCCACCTAGTGTATACGACGTCATCGTTATTGCTGATTCTTTGAAGAAAGAGACCTTAGAGAGATTGTACAAATTACGTATCAAGGTAATCGAGGTTTCCTTTGAGAAGAGTACAAAATCCAAGGCCTTGAACGAAGCGATGAATCGCTTGACTAGAGACTATGATTACGCTTTGATCTTAGATGGAGATAATGTAATGGAATATAGATTCTTGACCAAGATCAATGTGGCCATGAACAAGGGAATCAAAGTAATTCAAGGTCATAGAAAAGCAAAGAATTTAAATACTTCATTCGCCATCTTAGATGCGGCTAGTGAAGAGATCAATAACCATATCTTTAGAAGAGGACATAGTGCACTCGGACTTTCCTCTGGACTGATAGGATCTGGTATGGCGTTCGAATACAATTTATTCAAAGAGATCATGGCTGATATTCATGCTGTTGGTGGATTTGATAAGGAATTGGAATTTGAATTAGCAAAACGAAAGATCCATATCGAGTACTTACAAGATGCTGTTGTTTTAGATGAAAAGATCCAAAAATCTTCAGATTTTTCTAATCAAAGAAGAAGATGGCTTGCCACTCAATTCATCTATCTGAGAAAATATTTTAAAACGAGTTTAAAAGAACTATTTACCAATAACAACTTCAACTACTTTGATAAGGTGACGCAAATGCTAGTTCCACCTAGAGTGTTGCTATTAGGATTTACCTTCTTAGCATCCTTTGTTTACATCATCAAAGATTGGATTATCGGTTCAGATTCTGCTGTATCCGTTTGGTTGTGGATGGTGAATTTAGGAATGGTTGTCCTTGCTTTTGGGTTGTCTTTCCCACGTTCACTTTATACAAAATCGACCTTAAAATCCTTGGCGTCTTTGCCATCGGCATTTTTGAGAATGGCCCTTTTATTATTCAAATTAAAAGGAGCTAATAAAAAGTTTATTCACACTTCACACGGAGTTATAAAAAGTTAGATCATGAGAATAGGAATAGAAGCACAAAGATTATTTCGTCCACATAAGCATGGGATGGATAGAGTTGCACTTGAACTCATTAGAAACTTACAAAAGATTGATAAAGTAAATCAATATTTCATCTTCGTAAAGCCTGATGAGGATAATGAAGTGCTAGAGAAAACAGACAACTTTAAGATCGTGGAGATCCCAGGTGGGCCTTATCCGATCTGGGAACAATTTAAACTTCCCAAGTTTGTAAATAAATACAAATTAGATCTATTACACTGTACAAGTAATACAGCACCCTTGAAGGTGAAAAGCAAGTTGATCACAACTTTGCATGATATCATTTTTAGAGAAGAGAATATTTTCAAGCAATTGTTCAGCTCTGCATCTTGGTATCAAAAAATAGGAAACCTGTACAGACGATTTCTAGTAGGAGATGTTGTTAAGAAAAGCGATCGATTGATAACTGTATCCAATTTTGAGAAAGAGAATATTAAGAATGCTTTCAAAATTGAGGATAAAAAAGTATCAACGGTACATAACGCCGTTAATGATGAATTCAATGATCGATTTACAAAAGAAGAGAAAGAGGTCGTAAGAACTAAATACAAATTACCGAATGAATTTCTACTTCATATTGGTAATAAGGATCCTAGAAAGAACACAAAACGTGTATTGGATGCCTTTTGTGAGCTTAAGTTGACAGGATATAGCTATATGAAATTGGTTATTGTTGGTATCAACGAAGATCAATTGGATCATATGTTGGATGAAATGTATGTTCCTAATGCCTTGAAGAAAGACATTATTCTTACAGGCTATGTTGAGAATGAAGACTTACCTGTAATCTACAGTATGGCCCAGATCTTTTTATTTCCTTCATTAAGGGAAGGATTTGGAATCCCGATTATCGAAGCTATGGCTTCAGGTGTTCCAGTGATTACTTCTAATACCTCCTCAATGCCAGAAGTTGCAGGAGGAAGTGCGTGTTTGATCAATCCTAAAAAGACCTATCAATTGAGAGATGCAATCGTAAAGGTCTTATCGGATAAAGAGTATAGATACGAATTAATTAAACAAGGTCTCGAGCAAAGCAGGAACTTTTCATGGGACCGCTCAGCGAAAGATGTATTGAAGATATATGAGCAGTTAAACGCTGAAAAAAATCAATAATCATGATGAAAGGTAAAGACATAATTATCGTTGGTATCCAACCTTGGGATATTCCAATTGGGAGTAATTGTAAGAATATCGCTGAAGAGTTTGCAAAGCAAAATAGAGTCTTGTATGTGAATCCGCCAATGGATCGAATCACAAGATTCAAACAAAGAAATACAGAAAGAGTTCAAAAGAGAATCAAGATATCTAAAGGGCAATTGCCAGATATCGAAAAGATTGGTGAGAACCTTTGGAATTTGTATCCGAAGAACACCATCGCATCTATTAACTGGATTTCTGACCATTCATTATATAAGTTCTTTAATAAGAGAAATTCTAAAATCATGGCGGCCAATATATTGAAGGCGGTTAAAGAATTAGGGTTTAAAGATTATATACTTTTTAATGACAGTTCCATGTTCTTAGGTCAGCATTTAAGAGAACTCTTAAAACCAGAATTGTACACTTATTATGTAAGAGATAACCTAGTTAAGGTTCCTTATTGGAGAAGGCATGGTGAGCGCCTAGAGCCTCAATTGATTCGAGAAGCAGATCTGGTATTGAACAACTCAGAATACTATGTTGATTATACTTCTGAGTATAACAAGAACAGTCATATGGTTGGGCAAGGTTGTGATGTTTCGATGTTCAACGATCCAAATGATGAGGTTGAAGTAGCTTCAGAATTCGAAGGGATTGAAGGACCGATTATTGGATATGTTGGTTCATTGACCACATTAAGATTAGACATTGAATTGTTAGAATATATCGCTCAAACTAGAGGAGATTGGAGCATTGTTCTTGTTGGTCCTGAAGATGAAGATTTTAAGAATTCTAATCTGCACAATTATTCAAACGTGCATTTCTTCGGAAATAAACCTATGGATAGCCTTCCAACTTATATCAAGGGTTTTGATGTGACCATCAATCCGCAGATTGTGAATGAAATTACCATAGGGAATTACCCTAGAAAGATCGACGAATATTTAGCCATGGGAAAACCTGTAGTAGCTACCTATACCAAAGCAATGGAAATGTTTAGCGACTACACTTATCTAGGTCATACAAAAGAAGATTACGTAGAGCTGATTCAAAAAGCTCTTGATGAAAATACTAGTCTGCATGAAAAACACAGAATCGAGTTTGCAAATATGCATACTTGGGAGAATAGTGTAGAACAGATATATGAGAGAATGGAGAATACTTTAAAACAAATAGCATAATGGATTTAGTACACACAATAAAATCGAAAGAAGGTCTTAAGCGATTAGCGCATTGGTCTATTTTGATTCCAAAGCAATCAAGACCTAGAAGATGGATCAAATGGTTCGTAAATCCATTTGTTCATAAAAGAGGAAAAGGATCATGTATCCGTAGACGAACACGTTTAGACGTGGCCCCATGGAATAAGTTTAACCTAGGAAAAGAATCGACCATTGAGGATTTTACCGCTGTAAATAACGGAGTAGGAGATGTGATCATTGGAGATAGAACAAGAATTGGACTAGGGAATACCTTAATAGGTCCTGTTCATGTTGGAAACGATGTGAGATTAGCACAGAATGTTGTTCTGTCTGGTTTGAATCATGATTATCAAGATGTAGAAAGGCCTATTCACGAGCAAGGAGTCTCTACAAAACCAGTGGTTATTGAAGATGATTCTTGGTTAGGAGCTAATGTAGTTGTTGTTCCTGGAGTAACTATAGGAAAACACTGTATTGTCGCTGCAGGTAGTGTGGTGACCAAGAGTATGCCTCCATACTCTGTAATAGTTGGAAACCCAGCTAGAGTTATTAAGCAATACAACTTTGGAACCAAAAAGTGGGAAAAAGTTTAAAAGAATAAGATTATGACACTATTAAAAATACTTTTTTGGACCTTAATATTTATGGTATTCTACACCTACATAGGATATGGTATTGTATTGTATTTGATGGTTAAAATCAAAAGAATGTTTGCCTCGAAGAACAGAGCTCAAATCAATAAAAATGATTTGCCAGAAGTAACACTTTTGATTCCAGCGTACAATGAAAAGGACTATGTAGATCAAAAGATCCAAAATTCCAGAGAACTGAATTATCCAAAGGATAAATTAAAGATCATTTGGGTAACAGACGGTTCCAATGACGGAACCAATAAATTGATCGAGACCTACGAAGGTATCGGATTATTCCATGAAGACGCAAGAAAAGGAAAGATCAATGCCATGAACAGAGTTATGCCATTTGTGGATACACCGTTAGTTGTATTTAGCGATGCAAACACCAACTTAGGGAAAGACTCCATCATGCATATTGCGAATTGCTTTAGAGACCCTAAAGTAGGATGTGTATCTGGAGAAAAGAGAATTGTAAACAATGAGACCGATGCAGCAGCTGGTGCGGGAGAAGGATTGTATTGGAGATACGAATCTACCTTAAAGAAATGGGATGCCGAATTATACTCTGCTGTAGGTGCAGCTGGTGAGTTATTTGCTATCAGAACTGAATTGTATAATGAGGTAGAGCAAGATACAATCTTGGACGATTTCATCATTTCTTTAAGAGTGGCTCAAAAAGGATATACCATTCAGTATAATCCGGAAGCTTATGCAATTGAAACAGCTTCACAGAATGTAAAGGAAGAATTAAAACGCAAGATCAGAATTTCTGCAGGCGGAATCCAATCTGTATTGAGATTAAGTGCCTTGTTGAATATTTTTAAATACGGTCTATTGTCATTCCAATACATCTCACATCGCGTGTTGAGATGGACAATAACACCTCTTTGTTTAATTCTTCTGATCCCCGTCTCCACAGTATTGGCTGTGCAAGAAGGAATACTCGAATTTGGATTGTTCTCAACATTCTTTTGGATGCAACTTTCTGCTTATGCGGCAGCCTTTTTAGGTTGGTTGTTAGAGAATCGTTCAACGAGAATAAAAGTGCTATTCGTGCCCTATTACTTTTTCATTATGAATCTGTCTGTCTTACTTGGATTTTTCAGATTCATCAATAAGAATCAATCAGTAAACTGGGAACGCGCGAAGAGAGCTGTATAGTAAATTAATAAATGTAAATACCTCTAATTATGAAAGTGGGAATGATTATCGTATTTGATACGAACGATTATAAATTGTTAGAAATGAGAGCAGCAAAACTATTTAATAGTATGCCGCAAATTAACTTTTGTTTGGTGAATAACAATTGTTCGGAAATGTTTGGAGAGGCCTTGATGGATATCGCCGATGAGTGTTCAAATGTCGCAGTAGTACATGTGAAGAGAACAAAGAAAACCTCCTTAGCCGTAAGGGCAGGATCTCGATATCTGAATAATCATTTCAACCTCAAGTTCTTGGGTTATATAACAGACCTCCAAGGCGAAGAGCTATTTGAAGCAATTAAACTATTTGCTAAAGAGTACGAAGAGATCCGAACAAGTGAAGGAAATCAACAATCCGATAAATTGATCAAGCAAACCTTCTTTCAAAGAATCTTCTCTGTATCAGACTACTATCATAAAATGAATTTGAATCTCAATTTATGATTGAAGAAACTATGAGGTAACAAAAATGTTCATCGGGATGAAATCTCCTTTCATCGACGATTGAGCCCCACTAATAGAGTTAAATAAAATAACGCTCATTTAAGAAATACTTTTGAATGAGTTTGATAAAAATGAACAAGATGAAACTAGTAAGAATTTTAAGGATCCTTCCAATAATAATTATTTTTCTATCCACCAGTTGCGTTCCAGATGTAACGATAGAAGAAGAAATTGGAACGACTACGACCACCACGACCACTGGAACAACGACCGCCGCAACCACAGGATTATCAATCGATATCCCAAATAATTTTGATTATAGCACACATCAAATGGTGGATATTGAAATCGTGGATAATAATCCCACAGCTAGATACGACCTGTTTGTTCATTCACAAACCGATAATTACCTAGGTATGGAGACCTATGAGGATGAAGAAGGGAATCTAATAACAGAAGAGGTGTATAGAGAAGACTTAGTGAATAAGTTGGTGTATTCTGGTGTTCCAAAGAACGGTAGAATCACAGTGAGTCTAACCTTACCAAATTACGCTCAAGATGTTTATTTAAGAAGAAGAGAGAACCTTAAATTCAGCTCCAAACTTGTTCAAATAAATAATAACCAATTATATTATGATCATGCTACAGATGGAGCGAGGACAGCCAATAATGTAGAAGACATTCTTTATTGTGTAAATGGATCTGGAGAATTGTTCCAAGTTGATCCAACGAATGGAGATTTAACTATGATTTCTGAAATGCCAATGGGAAGCTGGACCGCTGCTATTGACCAAGAAAATCTTGTGATGTACTCTATCGGAAGATCCAATCCTTACCCATTGATGAAATATGATATTCAAACTGGAGAATGGTCCACTGTAGCGAATATGGGATTTGGAGGTCCAAGATTAGATTATAATACACAAGATAACTTACTCTATTTCTCTAATAAGGATTATTTAAGATCCATAGATCCAATTACTGGACAGGTATTAAATGAATGGGACATAAATGGCCTTCATAATAACAATGGTGGTGATTTAGCCTTTTCAGAAGACGGTACCTTGTTTTTAGCATCGTTTTCTGGATTATACCGTTGCGACTTTAACGGAACAGACTATGATGCAGTCAGAATTAGCGCGGATAATTTACCCTTTATGCCAACATCTATGACCTTTGATTCTAATGGTGAATTATGGTTAGCAAATAGCGCCTCCAGTTCAGACCTAATTATTATGGATACAACTACTGGTGGATGGCAATATAACTACGGAATCAATGCCGAGAACGGTACTAATTTTGGTAGAACCATCAACGATTTGACCACCTTAAGAATCTATTCAGATACACCGGATACTACAGATACAGATGGAGACGGAATCGTGGATTCTGAAGATGCTTTCCCAGAGGAAGCGGATAAAGCCTTTGAGGTTTTTACACCTAGTAAATATGGTAACGGAACTATTGCATTTGAAGATCTTTGGCCAACATATGGCGACTATGACTTTAATGATCTAGCGTTTACCTATAGAGCTATCGCTATTCTTAACTCCGATAACCTAGCGGTACAATTAGATTTTATCTGTAACGTGAAATCTGCAGGAGCAGGGTATAATAATGGATTCGGTATAGAGATCGAAGGATTAGATCCATCGCAAGTAGAGAGTGTCACTGGAGTAACCTATACTTATGATTATATATCCTTGAACTCTAATGGAACCGAGGCAAATCAAGAAAATGCAGTAATCATATTTACCGATAACTCTGATAACTTTTTAACAGAAAGAACGGTTTCCATCAAATTAACCGAACCTATTAATACTGAAGTCTTGGGTGCGGCACCCTTTAATCCGTTCATAATTATCAATCAAGAAAGACAAAAAGAAGTGCATCTACCCTATAGAAATATGACCAGTCTTGGCGTGAACGTTGGTATCAACGAGGGGATCAATTCAGATTCAGATGGAAACTTTATATCAGATAACGGACTGCCATGGGCAATTAGCATTATACATGATTTTAAAGTTCCGAAAGAGAATGTACCTATAGATCAGGCTTATAATTTCTTTGTTTCCTGGGCGACTTCTGGAGGAATTACTCATCAAGATTGGTATAAAGACAATCCTGGTTATCGAAATCCTGATAAACTAGATAATTAAAAAAACACCTAACACTTTATAAAACAGGCTTTTAATTTGGAAAAGTCTGTTTTTTTTCGTATATATACCAAACTGTAAACTTAGTATCATGGGGGATATGAATTACACAATAACTAGGCGGTCCGTTAAATCAAGGCCGCTGGCATTTCGCCACGTTCCATTTTATCTATGGAAACGTAAAACGCATGGATTTAACATTTTTCAAAGGTTATTAGTAGCAACTCTGTTGTTTATGTTTGTAATGCCTTTGGTTTCGTTGTTATACATTGTGGTAGCGGGATAGCTTAGTGTATAGTTTAAATTTTATTGATTTATCATAGGTCTTTAGACCTGTGATGGGGGATTGACCACTTCATTTTAAATGATTTTTGAGCTATTTTACAATTATCGATAGAATCCTGCCACCTATCGAAACATAGCTTTTCTTCAACGAGATACCAGAAAAAACTAGAAAGAAATATCGACCTTTACTATAGAAATCATAGAATTAATTTTAGGGGGGAGATAATTAAATGATATCGAAACGGCTCAAGAAATTGAGCCGTTTTTTTGTGCTAAAAAACAAGGTTTTAAGAATTATGTTAACATAATTTTCAGGTTTTTTCTGCATCTTTGCTGTCCATGACTATATACCCCATAGAAACTGGAAATTTTAAGCTTGACGGAGGTGCCATGTTTGGCGTCGTTCCCAAATCTCTTTGGACAAGAACCAACCCTGCAGATGATAATAATATGATCTCAATGGCAATGAGATGCATGCTCATTGAAGATGGGGATCGCTTAACTTTGATCGATACAGGATTGGGGTCAAAACAATCGGACAAATTTTTTGGTTATTACTTCCTGTTTGGTGATTTCAGCTTGGATGCATCCTTAGCGAAATACGGATTTCATAGAAACGATATTACAGACGTAGTTCTCTCTCATTTGCATTTTGATCACTGCGGAGGTGCTATTCAATGGAACAGTAATAAAACGGGATATGAACCTGCTTTTCCCAATGCTAAGTTCTGGTCTAACAATGATCACTGGCAATGGGCCATCAATCCGAATCCTAGAGAAAAAGCCTCTTTTTTGAAAGAGAATATTGTTCCTATACAAGAAAGTGGTCAGTTGAACTTTATTCAAGAAAATGGAAAAGATCAACTTGGATTTGAGGTCCTGTTTATGGATGGTCATACAGATAAACAAATGTTACCAAAGATTACTTATCAGGATAAAACTATGATCTTTATGGCAGATCTGCTTCCTACAACAGGTCATATTCCCTTACCTTACGTTATGGGTTATGACACTAGACCTTTGTTAACACTTCAAGAGAAAGCATTGTTTTTAAACGAAGCAGCAGATCATAATTATTATCTGTTCTTAGAGCATGATGCTTACACAGAGGTTTGCACTGTTCAGCATACTGAAAAAGGGGTGCGATTAAAGGAAAAATTCAAATTTTCAGACGTTTTTAATTAGATAGAATGATGAGGTTGAAGAGGCTACTATTGTTTTGCTTAGCAATAGTTATGATTTCGAGTTGTAAAACGGTTACTACCACAATACCAGTTCCGGCAGGATCTGTAGAAGCGATTATGGCTTCGTCAAAAGAATCTCCACTTACAGAAGCTGAGAAAAGATCATGGAATCATGCAGATCTTTTGCAAGATTCTATTCCGGGGATGAGTCTGGAATTAGCTTATGATTTTTTGAAAGGAAAAAAGGCCAAATCTATTACCGTCGCCATATTAGATGCGGGTATAGATATTGATCACGAAGACCTTAAGGAAAATATTTGGGTAAATGAAGATGAGATCCCAAATAATGGGAAAGATGATGACAATAATGGGTTTATAGATGATGTTCATGGTTGGAACTTCCTAGGAACTATTTATAAAGAAAACGCTGAGTTATATAGAATTGTTAAAGACTCAGCCATTGCCGATGCGACTACCTTTGAACGCGCCAAGAGGGACTACGAGTATAATTATCAGCAAGCGAAAAGGAATCAACAGCTTTATGGGCAGATTTTACAGGGTGTAACCTATGCAAGCTCTAATATTGCCAAAAAACTGAATAAGAAAGAAATCACAAAAGAGGATTTAGCCAAATTAGATGCTTCGGACCCAGTCTTAAAACGAAGCATATCTATCGCAAAACAGATGTTTGATATTGGATATAAAAACTTGTCTGATGCCATTGAAGAATTAGATGAATTACTAACTGAGGCTAAGGATTTGTTAGGAGGCTCTGTGTTGAGAAATGAATTCAGAACTCAATTAAAAGATGATGCTAATTCAATGAGTTCAATGGTTTACGGTGATAATAATCCTAGACCTAAAGCACAAGAAGAATCTCATGGAACTCATGTTGCCGGTATCTTAGCTGCCAAAAGAAATAACGGAATCGGAATTAACGGAGTTGCCAATAGGGTTAAGGTAATGGCTGTTCGTGTGGTGCCAAAAGGAGATGAGTATGACAAGGATATCGCCTTAGGAATACGATATGCAGTAGACAATGGTGCGAAGGTTATCAATATGAGTTTTGGTAAAGGGTACTCTCCTAAATCAGAATGGGTGTTTGAGGCAATCAAGTATGCCGCTCAAAAAGATGTATTATTAGTTCATTCCTCTGGGAACGATGCAAAAGATCTAGATGAGAAATTCTCTTTCCCAACGGATGCCCCTGACAAGGTCAATGAGATCGTAGATAATTTTCTGAACATTGGATCTATTACTTATAATTTCAACGAGAAACTATTGGCAGAGTCTACCAATTATGGAAAGAGAAATGTAGACATTTATGCACCTGGTGTAGACATATATTCAAGTATACCAAATAATAAGTACAAGTTTCAAGGAGGTACATCCATGGCTGCTCCTGCGGTTTCTGGACTGGCAGCTTTGATCCGTGCTTATTATCCTGAATTAACTGCTGGTCAGGTTAAAAAGATTATCATGAATTCTGGAACGAAAGTAGATCTTCAAGTGATCAAACCAGGATCAATGAATTATAATAAACCTAATGGGACCTTAGTTCCCTTTGAAGATCTTTCTGTTACAGGAAGAATAGTAAATGCACATAATGCATTAAAAATGGCGAGTATCGTCGCAAATAGAAAGTAAAACAAACTCAATTTTAAGATGAAAAAACTAACAGCTTTATTTCTTTTTTTAAGTCTTTCATTGTCGGCTCAGAACACAGGTTATTGGCAGCAGCATGCCGATTACAACATGTTTATTGATATGGACGTGAATAACTTTCAGTATCAGGGAAAACAAACTTTGGTTTACACCAACAATTCTCCTGATGATCTAAACAATGTTTATTACCATTTATATTTTAATGCCTTTCAACCAGGTTCACAAATGGATGTTCGCTCAAGAACAATCAAAGACCCAGATCGAAGAGTAAGAGATAGAATCAGTAAGTTATCCGAAGATGAAATAGGGTATATCAAGGTAAAATCTTTGACTCAAGACGGAAAACCTGTAAAGTATGAGATTGTAGGAACTATTTTAGAAGTTCAACTGAATAAACCCATTAAAGCTGGGAAGAAGTCGACCTTTGAAATGGAGTTTGACGGTCAGGTTCCTGTGCAGATTCGTCGCTCTGGAAGAAATAATAAAGAAGGCGTTGCCTTGTCAATGACCCAATGGTATCCGAAAATGGCTGAGTACGACTTTGAAGGTTGGCATACTCCTCCTTATATCGGAAGAGAATTTCACGGAGTTTGGGGAAATTTTGATGTGACCTTATTAATCGACAAAGATTATGTTGTAGGAGGTACAGGATATCTTCAAAACCCTCAAGAAGTAGGTCATGGTTATGAAGATAAAATGTTAAAAACCTCTATTCTCCCTGATTCAGAAGGAAAACTTTCTTGGCACTTTATAGCGCCCAATGTACACGACTTTACTTGGGCGGCAGATCCTGAGTATAATCATGACATTCTTACCATGAAAAATGGGATCGATCTTCATTTCTTCTACAAGAAAACAATGGAAGAGAAGTACTTAAAAAATTGGAAAGATCTTCAGCCAAAAACAGCTGAATTAATGACTTATTTCAGCGAGAATGTGGGTCAATATCCTTACAAGCAATATTCTGTAATCCAAGGAGGAGATGGTGGTATGGAGTACGCCATGAGTACACTTGTAACTGGGCAAAGAAGTTTTGGTAGTTTATTTGGTGTGACGGCTCACGAGTTAGCGCATACTTGGTTCCAGTTCTTGTTGGCAACCAATGAAAGTAAACATGCTTGGATGGATGAAGGATTTACCGTTTATATCTCAAATAAAGCTGAAAATGAGATTATGAAGAGAGGTGAAGAAAATCCTCATACAGGTTCTTACAATAGTTATTATAAAATGATCTCTTACAGAAATGAAGAGACCTTGTCTACACATTCAGATAGATATCATTTGAATTCTTCTTATGGAACTGCAAGTTATTCTATGGGTAATATGTTCCTAGCACAATTAGAGTATATTATCGGCCCTGAAAATGTAGCCAAAGGATTGAAAAAGTACTTTGCAGATTTTAGTTTTAAACACCCGATCCCAAATGATATCAAGCGTTCTATGGAAAAGGTTTCAGGTATTCATTTAGACTGGTATTTAAATGAATGGACCCAAACTACACATACAATTGACTATAGTGTTGCTGGCTTTAGAAACAAACAAATCACTTTAAGAAGACATGGTAAAATGCCAATGCCTATTGATGTAAGAGTTACTTATAAAGATGGAACAGTTCAAGATTTCAATATTCCTTTGCGCATGATGAGAGGTCATAAACCTACAAGTGCGACTGTTTTGGAAGACTGGCCATGGGCGAATCCTACCTACAGATTTAAAGTAGATAAAGAAGTAAAGAAAGTAGAAATAGATCCATCTAAACTGATGGCAGATATTTACCAAAGAGATAATAAAAGATAAAACAAGTAGTTGTTTTAATGACAAAGCCAAGATTTATTCTTGGCTTTTTTGTTATTCTTTCTGTTCTACTTTTTCTAAGATTGAGTCGATTTTCGCGTTCTTAGGAAGCACTCCAAAACCTTTAAGCATAAGAACCACTCCAAAGAACATCAAAAGTATACCCATGGTTTTTTTAATCCGATAGATAACTACAGGAGTCATTCTACTTTTTAGTTGTTTTGCAAGAACAATCTTTCCTAGGTCTGTCACAAAATAACCTATTAATACGGCTCCGAAATAATACAAGATCTTTGTAGGATTCATATCTAAAGTTGGACCCACTACTACGATCATACCTAACCAGAATAGAAGTACCCCGATATTGATAAAATTCAAAAAGAAACCTTTGAAAAACAGACGTAAATAATTGTTTTTAAGTGGAATCTTTACTTCTGCATTTTCTTCGTTCTCTTCTTTTTTATTGTTCTTATCAAGATAGCTGATCAATCCATAGATAATGAGTACTAATCCTCCAACAATGAATAATCTTGGATCATCTTTGATCTGTTCAAGTAATTTCCTACTTCCAAAATAGGCAATCAACATAAATACAATATCTCCTAGAATTACTCCGAGGTCAAAAACAATTGCTGCTCGAGCCCCTTTTAAAATACTTGTTTTAATAAGCACAAAAAAAACAGGTCCGATCATGAAGGCCATGAAAAAACCTATAAGAAAAGCATCTTTAAATTCTAAGAAATTCATTAGGCTGATAAAAGTACGTGAAAAGTTGGAAAGTAAAAAGCTGAAATGAATATGAACTCATTCCAGCTTTTGTTTACTTATTTATCTCAGTATTATTCTAGACATCATCAAAATCTACAAAGATCTTTGAAGTGGTTGGATGTGCTTGACAGGTCAATATAAACCCATCTTTCACTTCTCCATCTGTAAGAATACTGTTTTTGGTCATTACGGCGCTTCCTTCGGTTACTTTTGCTAAACAACTTGAGCAAATTCCTCCTTGGCAAGAATAAGGAGCATCTACTTGGTTTCTTAATGAAGCAGCTAAGATGTCATCAGTCTGACTCATAGTAAAAGTGATTTCTTCATCATCTAATAATACTGTCACTTCTGTTTCGCCGTCCTTCACTTGAGTAGTATCTCCTTCGTCAGAGGAAGAGGTGAATAATTCGAACAAGATCTTAGACTCGTCAAATCCATTCGACTTTAAAGTTTCAGAAACCGTATTGATCATTTCTTCTGGTCCGCATAAATAGGCAGAATCAAAATTTATGTCTTTGTAGATATTATTTACATAGTAATTCGTGAATCCTTGATCAATTCTTCCAAATAAAGATCCAGGTACATTTTGTCTGCTAAAGACATAGTGTAAATTAAATCTTCCGTTTGAACTTTCTTGAAGAGTTTCTAACTCATTTTTAAAAATAGTATCTGCTTCAGATCTATTTCCATAGATCAAAGTGATCTTAGCATCAGAACCATTTTCTAATATTGCTTTCACCATAGATAAAACAGGAGTGATTCCACTTCCTGCTGCAAAAGCCAAATAATGTTTTCCAGATTCTGGTTGAAGGACAAAATTTCCTTCAGGTGTATGCACGTCTAACTGATCTCCTTCATTTAGTTTTTCTGTCGCATAAACAGAAAACGTTCCATTTTCAACAGCTTTCACAGCTACTTTTACTTCACCACTATTTGGAGAGGAACAAATAGAATAAGCTCTTCTAATTTCTTCACCATTAATAGTTGTCTTAAGAGTAATGTACTGTCCGGCAGTAAAGGTAAAATCAGATTGCAAATTTTCGGGGATGTTAAAAACAACAGAAACCGCATCAGCGGTTTCTTTGGTAATATTTTTAACACTAAGATTATGAAATGTATTCATTTAAAGTAGTTTGTTTGTTATCAGGTACTCTGCAATTTGAATTGTATTCGTCGCAGCACCTTTTCTTAGGTTGTCTGAAACGATCCACAAATTTAAGGAGTTTTCCTGAGATTCATCACGTCGAATTCGACCTACAAATACTTCGTCTTTATCATGTGCAAAAGCAGGCATAGGATAAAGGTGATTTGCCGTGTCGTCTTGAACCACAACACCAGGAGTGGCTTCTAATAGGGCTCTCACTTCTTCAACGGTAAAGTCCTTTGAAAATTCAATATTTACAGACTCAGAGTGCCCGCCAGCTGTAGGTATTCTTACCGCTGTGGCCGTCACAGAAAATGAATCGTCTTGCAGGATCTTTTTAGATTCATGAACCAATTTCATTTCTTCTTTCGTGTATCCGTTATCTAAGAATATATCACATTGCGGAATTGCATTTCGGTTGATGGGATAATCATAAGCCATTTCACCTTCAATTCCTTGAGTTTCGTTTTCTAATTGACGTACAGCTTTTACACCAGTTCCGGAAACCGACTGATACGTAGAGATTACTAATCTTTTGATTCCATATTTTCTATGCAAAGGTGCTAAGGCCATAACCAACTGAATTGTAGAACAGTTTGGGTTTGCAATGATCTTGTCTTCTTTTGTCAAAACATCTCCATTGATTTCTGGCACCACCAATTTTTTGGTTGGATCCATTCTCCAGGCAGAAGAGTTATCAATCACAATGGTTCCGGCTTCGGCGAACTTTGGAGCCCATTCCAAAGAAGTTGATCCTCCAGCTGAAAATAAAGCTACATCTGGCTTGGCATCTACAGCAGTTTGTAATCCAATAATTGTATGTTCTGTTCCTTGGAAAGTTAACTTCTTACCTACAGATCTTTCAGAAGCCACCAAGAGCAATTCACTAATTTCGAAGTTTCTTTCGGCTAATACTTTCAGCATTACATTTCCTACCATTCCAGTAGCACCGACTACAGCAATTCTCATTTCAAATGATTTATCTAATTAAGCTGCAAATATTGCGAAAAAAGAGATGAACAATCATAATTATTTGAAAGAGAATTCTATATAATTTAAGAATGTTTCTAAATCTAACACAATGTTTAAAATTAAACACCAATCCCAGCTATTCAATTGCTTTTCAAAAGCTAAAGTGAAAAATAATAGTACTTTTGTGACGGATTCAAGACTACTTGACCAAAAATATTATTGTTTAACTAAATTAGTATAGCATGCAACTGTACAATAAGTTAAGCGCAAAAGAACGCGCTGCATTAATAGATGAAGCGGGAAAAGACCGCATCACTATTTCCTTCTATCAATACCATAAGATAGAAAACCCACAATTATTTAGAGATAAACTATTTATCGAATGGAATGAGTTAGATGTTCTCGGAAGAACTTATGTTTCTTTTGAAGGAATCAATGCTCAGATCTCAGTTCCTGCTGAGAATTTTAATCAGTTAAAAGATCAATTAGATGCCATCGATTTTCTGAAAGGAATCCGGTTGAACGTTGCTGTAGAGCAGAATAACAAATCATTTTTGAAATTAAAAGTGAAGGTTCGAAACAAGATTGTTGCTGATGGATTAAATGATGACACTTTTGATGTGACGGATATCGGTGTTCATCTGAGTGCCAAAGAGTTCAATGAAATGTTAGCCAATCCAAACACCGTTTGTGTGGATATGAGAAATCATTATGAAAGTGAAATCGGTCATTTTGATGGAGCTGTAACTCCGGATGTAGATACTTTCAGAGATTCTTTGGATATTATTGAAGAAGACCTTAAAGAGCATAAAGAGGATAAAAATCTATTGATGTATTGCACCGGTGGGATTCGTTGCGAAAAAGCATCGGCCTATTATAAGCACAAAGGATTTAAGAATGTTTTTCAGCTAGAAGGAGGGATCATTGAATATACTCGTCAGGTAAAAGCAGAGGGAATTGAGAACAAGTTCATCGGTAAAAACTTTGTTTTCGATCACAGAAGATCTGAAAAGATCTCAGAAGATGTAATCGCCAACTGTCATCAATGTGGAAAGCCCTGTGATACTCATACAAACTGTGCTAATGAAGCTTGTCATTTGTTGTTTATTCAGTGTGATGAATGCTCTGAAAAAATGGAGAATACTTGCTCTACAGAATGTCAGGAAGTCATTCAATTGCCTTATGAAGAACAAAAAGCTCTTAGAAAAGGAAAACATGCGAGCAATAAGATCTTTAAGAAAGGTCGATCGGAAAAATTGAAGTATAAAAATTAAAGAAAAAGCCTCAGAAATGAGGCTTTTTTTATGTTTTTAACCCATTTCACCTTTACTTCAGATTCACTATATTTACTGATTAATTAGGTGTCCCGAGTTTATTATTGGGAACCTTACTTGCGGTAAGATTAGTTTACTGAAAATCAATTAAGAACAGGAAGAAGTCACTGTACTTCTATCAAAATAGAATCATCTTATGGGATGTAGTAGTTGCGGAACTGGTGCAGACGGTAAACCAAGAGGTTGTAAAAGTAATGGAACTTGTACTACCGGTGGTTGCGAAAAGTTATCAGTATTTGATTGGCTGTCTAACATGACATTGCCTAATGGCGAAGCCCCTTTTAACATATTTGAAGTCCGATTTAAGAACGGCCGAAAGCACTTTTTTAAGAATCCTGAAAACTTGACCTTATCAATGGGAGATGTTGTTGCAGTTGAAGGAAATCCAGGTCATGATGTAGGTGTTGTTTCTTTAGCAGGAGAACTTGTGAAAGTTCAAATGAAGAAACGAAAGGTATTTTTTGATGACGAAAACATCAAGAAGATCTATAGAAAAGCTTCTCAAAAAGATATCGATGTTTGGCAACAAGCCAGAGCTAGAGAAGAAGAAACTCAAAGAAGAGGACGAGAAATTTTAGGTCGTTTAGGCCTAAAAATGAAACTCTCTGACGTAGAATTTCAAGGAGACGGAAACAAAGCGACTTTTTACTATACTGCTGATGCGCGAGTTGATTTCAGACAGTTGATCAAAGATTTGGCTTCTGCTTTTTCGATTCGAATTGAAATGAAACAAGTAGGTTCTCGCCAGGAAGCTGCCCGCTTAGGAGGTGTGGGATCTTGCGGAAGAGAGTTATGCTGTTCTACTTGGTTGACAGATTTTAGAAAGGTGACGACTTCGGCAGCAAGATATCAGCAGTTGTCTTTGAATCCTTTGAAATTAGCTGGTCAGTGTGGAAAGCTGAAATGCTGCCTGAACTTTGAATTAGATACCTATTTGGATGCCTTGGAAGATTTTCCGGAGCAGAATACCGTATTGAAAACCGAGAAAGGAGATGCTGTTTTTGTAAAAATGGACATCTTCAAAAAGCTTCTTTGGTACACCTATAAGGAAGACCGAATGAAGTGGTATAAGTTAAGTTTAGATCAAGTTCAAGAAATAATTGAACTGAATGAAAATAATGAACTCGGGATTCCGTTAGAAGAATACGAATCGGAAATAGAAGAAGAAGTTCAAGTTGATTTTGAAAATGTGGTTGGACAAGATAGTTTGACTCGTTTTGACACTCCAAAAAGAAGTAGAAGAAGGCGTAATAGAGGTAGAAACAGAAAAAAACCTTCTGGAGAAGCTAATAAGAATCAACCCAAAGCTAAAAAAGGACATCCGAACAAAAAGTCTGGTCAAGGGCAGCAACAAGGTCAAAATAAGCCTCAGAACCGAAACAAGAACCAGAACAAAAATCAATCCCAAAACAAACAAACAAAAGGTAAAGGACCCAATCAAAATAGACCTAAAGGTCAAAAACCAACAGGTCAGAATCAAGAGAAAGGTTCCAACAAGCATCAAGGCAATAGAAGGAGAAGAAATTCGAAACCTAAAGAGAATCGCAATGAAAAAAGCTAAACCATTTTTAGGATTCATAGCCTTGGCTATGCTAATGGTTTCTTGTGATTCTAATGGTGTTTTTGATGAGTACAAAACTCTTGATAACAGCACTTGGTCTTTGAATGAGCCTATTGAGTTTGAGTTTCAGATACAAGATACTCTTAGTAAGAACGACCTGTTTATCAATGTGAGAAACAATGCGGATTATAGTTTTAGTAATTTGTTTTTAATTACTCAACTAGATTTCCCTAATGGCAAGAAAATTGTTGATACGCTTGAATATGAAATGGCCGATAATAAAGGACATTTTTTGGGTAGTGGGATTTCAGAAGTGAAGGAAAGCAAATTGTTTTATAAAGAAGGTAAAGTATTCGAAGTTTCAGGAAATTATAAAATGAGTATTCAACAGGCAATGAGACGAAATGGGTCTGTTGATGGGATTAAAGAATTGGAAGGCATTACAGATGTTGGATTTAGAATAGAAAAAATAAAGTAAGGAATGGCAAAGAAGAAACCCGTTAATTTTAAAAAATACGTTAAACGATTTTGGATATTGACCCTAGGTGGGTCTGGTCTGATTGTTCTAGTGTTTTTATTAGCTTCTTGGGGTGTTTTTGGTGCTTTACCAACATTTGAAGAGTTAGAAAATCCTCAAAAAAACTTGGCTACAGAAGTGATCTCTGCCGATGGTGTTACTCTAGGTAAATACGCTTATCAAAATAGAACCCCTGTTGGTTTTAAGGATCTTCCTGATAATTTGGTTCAGGCCTTGGTTGCCACCGAAGATGAACGATTCTACGATCATTCAGGAATCGATTTCCGAGGAACTGCGAGGGCCGTTGCGAAGCTTGGTAAAGGAGGAGGAGCCAGTACCATAACTCAGCAATTAGCGAAGAATTTATTTAATAAGGGTGGATCTAGTAGTACTGTTAAGAGATTAACTCAAAAAGTAAAAGAATGGATCGTGGCGGTAAAGCTGGAAAGACAGTATACCAAGAACGAGATCATTGCCATGTACTTAAATACACAAGGATTTTTATTTAATGCAGTGGGAATCCGATCCGCAGCAAGAATTTATTTTGGAAAGGAACCAAAAGATCTTGATTTGCAGGAATCGGCCATCTTGGTTGCTATGTTGAAGAACCCAAGACAGTACAACCCTCATCGAGAGATCTCAAAAAAGAAATCACTGAACAGAAGAAATGTGGTCTTTGCCCAAATGGCAAAAAACGGATTTATCACCCAAGAGGAGAAAGATTCACTTCAACAATTACCTTTGAAGATCAACTTTACTCCAGAGAGTCATAATGATGGTTTGGCTACTTATTTTAGAGAGCATTTACGCGCAAAACTTAAAAAATGGGTGAAGGAAAATCCGAAGCCTAATGGCGAGTTGTACAATATCAATAGAGACGGTTTAAAGATTTACACAACCATTGATTCTAGAATGCAGAAGTATGCGCAAGAGGCAGTTTATGAGCATATGGCAAACCTACAAGGGTACTTTAATAGAGAGCATGCTAAGAATGAAACGGCTCCTTTTTATGATCTAGAAGAAGAACAGATTGATCTAATCTACAGAAGGGCTCGAAAGAATTCAGATCGTTACAAGCGATTGAAGAAAGTGGGGAGAAATGATGCCTACATTGATTCTGTATTTAATGCAAAAACAGAAATGAAGGTATTCTCTTGGAAGGGAGAGATTGATACTGTGATGTCTCCAAACGACTCGATCAAATATTATAAGTTTTTCTTGCGTTCAGGATTGTTATCTATCGAACCTCAAACCGGACATATCAAAGCATGGGTTGGAGGAATCAATCACAAATATTTCAAATATGATCAAGTACAACAAGGAAAGCGTCAAGTAGGGTCTACATTCAAACCCTTCGTTTATGCAACTGCGATCAATCAATTAAGATTGTCTCCTTGTGATAAATATCCAAATACACCTTATACAATTCCAAAAGGAAAATTTGGAATTCCAGAAGAATGGACACCTAAGAACTCAGACAAAAAATATGGAGGAGAGATGTCATTGAAAGAAGCTTTAGCTGGATCAATCAACGTGATTTCAGCAAGGTTGATAGATATGGTGACGCCCGCTAATGTTGTTCGATTGGCGAAATCAGCAGGAATTGAAAGTAGAATTCCGCAAGCTCCATCTATTGCGTTGGGATCTGTGGAGCTGTCACTGATGGAAATGACGAGTGCTTACGCAACGTTTGCCAATAAAGGATTGAGAGTAGAGCCAAATATGTTGACTCGAATAGAAGACAAGAATGGAACTGTTTTAGCAGAATTTACCCCAAAAACAAGAGAGGTATTGAGCGAGGAAACAGCTTATGTTGTTTTAGACTTATTAAAAGGGGTGACAATTGCAGGATCTGGAGTGAGATTGAGGTTAAAAGAACACTACTATAAAGATCTAATCACTGGTTTCCCATATGAGTTTACAAATCCGATTGCAGGAAAAACAGGAACTACACAAAATCATACCGATGGTTGGTTTATGGGTGTTGTACCCAACTTAGCAACTGGAGTTTGGACAGGTGGAGAAGACAGGGCGGCTCACTTTGAGAAGATCGCAGAAGGACAAGGGGCAAGCATGTCGCTTCCAACTTGGGGATTGTATATGAAGAAATTATATGCAGATCCTACTTTGAATATCAGTCAGGAAGACTTTGAAAAACCAGAATACGTTGGGATCGCCATCAATTGCGGTAAACAACCAACCGATGAGAAAGACAAAAATAAAAAGAAAGAAGACGATGATGATACAGATTTCTAACCCTTAGAAATCAGATCTGATCATTTAAGCTTCTTACTTTACAAACAAACATACAGACAAACAAACCTTAAAATGATCAATAAGAAAGTAAACAATGTGCAGGATGCCCTTCAAGGTGTTGAAAGCAATATGACATTGATGCTCGGAGGATTCGGACTTTGTGGAATCCCGGAGAATTCAATATCAGAATTGGTTCGACTTGGAGTAGATAATGTCACTTGCATATCTAATAATGCAGGAGTAGACGACTTCGGTTTAGGCCTTCTACTTCAGAATAAGCAAATCAAGAAAATGATCTCCTCTTATGTGGGAGAGAACGATGAATTTGAAAGACAGATGTTGTCCGGAGAATTAGAAGTAGAATTAACTCCTCAAGGAACTTTAGCGGAAAAATGTAGAGCGGCGCAAGCAGGTTTCCCTGCCTTTTATACTCCAGCCGGATATGGTACGGAAGTAGCAGAAGGAAAAGAAACTCGTGAGTTTGACGGAAAAATGTATGTGCTAGAGCCAGCCTATAAGGCCGATTTTGCTTTTGTAAAGGCATGGAAAGGTGATGCAGCCGGAAACCTAATCTTTAAAGGAACAGCACGAAATTTTAATCCATGCATGTGTGGTGCGGCAACAATTACCGTAGCAGAAGTTGAAGAACTTGTACCTGTAGGTGAATTAGATCCTAATCAGATTCATATCCCAGGAATTTTTGTGCAAAGAATTTTCCAAGGTGAGAAGTACGAGAAGAGAATAGAACAAAGAACCGTTCGTAAACGGGAATGATCTAATTCCTCAATTTGAAAATTTGAAAATGCTATGAGAAATGACAAAGAGAATTTGATTGTAAGTAAGACGTTCGAGTTTTCGTTGGAGATTATTAACTTTTCAGAAGAATTAAGATCTCTGCAGAAATTTGAAATGTCATCGCAAATATTTAGAAGCGGAACATCAATAGGAGCCAATATAAGAGAGGCTCAAAATGCTGAAAGTAAAGCTGATTTTATTCATAAGTTCAAAATATCAGCGAAAGAAGCAGACGAAGTCGAATATTGGTTGAAACTGTGCAGAGAATCTAAGTTTTATCCAAATCCTGATGAAGGCTTATTAGAAAAGTTAAATACAATAATTAAGATAATTAGTAAGATCATCTCATCTTCAAAGAAAAGAAAATCTTCAAATTATCAAATCAGCTAATATTCAAATTATGCTAGATAAAAATGGAATAGCAAAGCGAATCGCTAAAGAAGTACAAGACGGTTACTATGTAAATCTAGGAATTGGGATTCCCACTCTAGTGGCAAATTTCGTAAGAGAAGATATAGAAGTGGAATTTCAGAGTGAAAATGGAGTTCTAGGAATGGGTCCTTTCCCTTTTGAAGGAGAAGAAGATGCTGATATTATCAACGCCGGAAAACAAACAATAACCACTTTACCTGGAGCCAGTTTCTTTGACTCGGCAACCAGTTTTTCAATGATACGTGGGAAGCATGTAGATTTGACCATTTTAGGTGCTATGGAGGTAGCCGAGAATGGTGATATTGCTAACTGGAAAATACCAGGAAAAATGGTAAAAGGGATGGGAGGAGCAATGGATCTTGTTGCTTCTGCAGAGAATATTATTGTTGCCATGATGCATACAAATAAAAGAGGTGAATCCAAATTATTAAAGCAATGCTCGTTGCCTTTAACCGGTGTTGGCTGTGTAAAAAAGATCGTTACGAACCTCGCTGTTT